>JBJELA010000404.1:0-5017 GCA_051878915.1 Candidatus Weimeria sp. | reverse complement strand
TATCGTCTCTCCGTTTACCGTTACGTGAACCAGCTCACTGTTATCAAATCCCGGGAGCATGAAATATTTCTATTGACATCCTTCTGATACAGGAGTATTATACAGTTAACAGTTGAATAGTTGTTCAAATGTTCATTCCATAAAATAATACCCACCCCACAGAAAGGCAATTCTATGAGTGAATCAGAAAAGGCAGAACTAAAAAAAGCTGAAAATTTTGAAAGCGAAGCTGAAGGAGATGACGACGACGATGACGATGATGATGAAATGGAGCCTAAACAGAAGCTCATACAGATCATTATTTCCACTACGTTTCTTATAGCAGCATACCTTATCGTCAGGGCGAATCCGGGCCTTAAGGAATGGCAGAAGCTTATTATCTATCTCGTCCCTTACCTTATCGCCGGTTTCGATGTGTTAAAAGAGGCTGCCGAATCGCTGTCACACGGTGAGGCTCTTGATGAAGACTTCCTGATGACGGTTTCCACTGTCGGCGCTCTGCTTATTGGCTTTGTGCCTGGCGGTGAATCGATGTACCCTGAAGCAGTGTTCGTAATGCTCTTCTTCCAGGTCGGAGAATTTTTTGAAGGGATCGCTGAGGGAAATTCCTCACGTGCCATCTCACAGCTTCTTGATATCAGGCCGGATACGGCAAATGTCGAACGTGACGGAAAGGTTGTCACTGTATCGCCTGAAGATGTAGCTGTAGGCGAGATCATAGTCATAAAGCCGGGAGAAAAGGTTCCGATGGACGGCACCATCATAGAAGGATCCTCAAGCCTCGATACTGTGGCACTGACCGGCGAATCCGCTCCCCGCGATGTCTCTGTCGGCGACCAGATCCTCTCCGGATGCGTAAACCAGTCTGGTGTTGTCCGCGTCAGAGTGGAGAAAGCGTTCGGCGAATCCACAGCCGCAAAGATCCTCGATCTGGTAAAGAACGCCAGCGGCGCAAAGTCAAAGAGCGAGAAATTCATTACGAAGTTCGCGAAAGTCTATACCCCGATCGTTGTGGCCGGCGCGGTTGTCGTAGCTGTTCTTCCTCCTGCAGTCATAGGCGGGATCACTGGAACAGGTTTTATCGCAAACTTCGCGTCATGGCTGTTAAGGGCACTTACCTTCCTTATCGTTTCATGCCCATGCGCGCTTGTTGTTTCGGTGCCGCTTTCATTTTTCGGAGGAATAGGAGCCGCGTCAAAGAACGGTATCCTGATAAAGGGATCCTCATTCATGGATTCTCTCGCAAAGGCCGATACTGTTGTCTTTGATAAGACAGGAACTCTGACAAAGGGTGTTTTTGAGGTCACTACTCTCCACCCTGACTGCATCTCAGGCGAGGAACTGCTTCATCTGGCAGCTCATGTGGAGCGCTACTCCACTCACCCGATCGCAACGTCGATAAAGGAAGCTTTCGGTAACGAGGACGACGGCTGTGAGGTTTCCGATGCCGAGGAGCTGGCAGGCATGGGTGTACGCGCTGTTGTAAACGGCAGGACAGTCTGTGTTGGAAACACCAGACTCATGGATTCAGTCGGCGCGAAATGGAAAGCCTGCGATGAACCGGGCACCCTTCTTCATGTGTCAATCGACGGTAAATACGCCGGACACATACATATCTCCGACGTGGAAAAGCCGGACTCCAGACAGGCAATTGCTGATCTCAAGTCCTTAGGAGTCAGAAAGACAGTTATGCTGACAGGCGACAGGAAGGAAGTCGCCGCGCGCGCAGCTGCTGACCTGGGCCTTGACGATTACCGTGCGGAGCTTCTCCCTGCCGACAAGGTTAACAACGTCGAAAAGCTGATCAGTGAGAAACCGGCTGACGGTTCACTGATATTCGTTGGAGACGGAATAAATGACGCGCCGGTTCTGGCCAGAGCTGACGTCGGAATAGCCATGGGCGCAATGGGAAGCGATGCAGCGATAGAGGCTGCCGATGTAGTCCTGATGGATGACAAGCCTTCAAAAATAGCCCGCGCTGTCAGGATCGCCAGACGTACAGTCTCAATAGCAAAACAGAATATTATTATAGCTATAGCAATAAAGATCGCCATCCTTATCCTGGCTGTATTCGGTCTTGCTCCGATGTGGCTGGCTGTATTCGGAGACACCGGTGTACTTATTATCTGTATAGCAAATTCAACAAGGACGCTGAGTTATAAAAATGAGCATTAAATGTAATCTTCCAGATGAAAATGAAATGGCCGACCTCGCCGAGCTCTTCAAGGTGTTCGGCGACTCGACACGGATAAGGATCCTGTTCTGTCTCTATGACGAGGAAAGAAGCGTTACAGAGATAGCCGAGATCCTCAACATGACAACCTCCGCCGTCTCTCACCAGCTTAAGATCCTTAAGACAAACAAGCTTATCGACTCCCGCCGTGACGGAAAACAGATCTTTTACTTTCTTGCCGATGAGCATGTACACTCGATCCTCGGCGTAGGAAGGGAACATATAGAGGAAGAATAAAACCACAGGCAGCCTCAGGGCTGTCTTTTTTTGCCTTTTTGCCGCTTGCGCAACCGTTTGTTAAAAGTGCACAAAAATAATGTGAAATTTTTGTGAAATGTGCCCTATTGAATAAAAACAGAAAAAAATATATTATGATATAAACCGGTTGCGCACATTAATCACCTGTCCCAGGAAAGGAGACAAAATGTTTAAAAAGCATAGCAAAAAGCGCATTTTCACGCTGCTGATGTCAGTCCTGTTTGCGTTCACCCTGATATTCAGGATCAATGTAATAGGCACAGAGGCAGAGGAAACAAAATCCACAGAAAAGACCAGTTCCGCAGAAGAGACCAGAACGAAGCTGTTTATCAAGACAGCGGATTCAGTGAAGAGCCTCTATTTCGCGATCTGGAATGATGACAATACAGCGCTTTCATTCGTTTCAAGTGACGGAAATGAGTACAGCGATTATTTCAGCTGGGGAAGCACACAGGCAAAGCTTAAGAGCCTCTCATCTGATCCGACAATCTATTCGATCGAGCTCTCCGTAGATAACGACGGAGACAAGGGCGGCGGCTTCGGTATTTATCCGGACGCCAGTGGAAGCGAGGACACCAGGCTGCTGAACTCCTGGGAGGATGATAATCTTAAAACCCTGGTAGCACACAAGGGAAAGGCAGTAGTCCTTGACCTCACCGATTCAAAAAATCCGAAGTTCTCAGATGACCTGACTTCCTATGGAATTACAGACAAAGACGCTGCTTTCTCCGAGAAGGCTGACACTACTGCCCTCGACAAGGAAGTAACAGATGAGATCCGCGGAATGGACATCTCCTCATATATCTCCATTCAGGACGCGTATGACCAGATGAACAAGGATGCCTATAACGGTAAAACAGACTACGGCTTCAAGGATTTCGACGGAAATATCATCAGAGACCAGGCCTTCTTTGATTTTCTTGCAAAGCAGGGAATGAACTGGGCCAGGATCAGGATCTGGAATGATCCGTATGATTCAGCCGGCAATGGCTATGGCGGTGGAAACAACGATCTCGAAAAAGCCATAAAGCTCGGCCAGTGGGCTACAAAGGCCGGTATGAAGGTCCTCATCGACTTCCACTATTCTGACACCTGGGCCGATCCATCCAGACAGCTGGCGCCAAAAGCCTGGGCATCCCTGAACGGAGATCCTGACAAGACAGCAGCCGCAGTAAAGGAGTACACAACCGCATCGCTTAAAACTCTTCTTGACAACGGTGTAAATGTAAAAATGGTACAGATCGGAAACGAGACAAACAATGGTATCGCCGGAGTTAAAGCTTCCGGAAACTGGACCGCAAACGTAGACAAGGTATATCAGGCCGGATGTGAAGCTGTTCACGAGGCAGGTGACGGAAGCATTCTTGCTGCCATCCATCTGACAAACATCGGAACAGAGGAGATCACCGACGCAGGATACCTGGCAGCTTACGACAAGGACGGCGACGGAACGGCAGACGGCGTAGACTACGATGTATTCGGAACAACCTACTACCCGTTCTGGGGCGGAAGCATCGACAACATCAACTCCACCCTCTCCACAATTGCCCGCACCTACCATAAGCAGACCTATGTAGCCGAGACCTCGTATGCCTACACCCTTGACGATATCGATGGATACACGAATTCCATCTATGAGGGCAACAGCGATACAGGAGCCGGCATCACCTGGCCGTACACAGTAAAAGGCATGGCTGAGTCCTTCCAGGCTGTTATCAAGGCAGCACAGTCAGTCACCTATGCTGACGGCAGAAAGGCAGGCTATGGCGCGTTCTACTGGGAAGGCGCGTGGAATGCCCTGCTTGATGTAAGAGATCTCTCTGATTCCGACAAGCAGAAGGCGATTGAGTATGAGGAAACTCTCTGGAACAAATACGGCTGCGGCTGGACCTCTTCATACTCAGGCGAATATGATACCGAAAACCCTGACAGCAAGGTCGGCGGCGCTGTAATAGAAAACGAGTCCTTCTTTGGCACTGACGGCAGGGCTTCAGAGTCAATCAGAGCTTTTGACAGTAATTTTGATCCTTCTTCCATCAAGGAGGACCTCAAGGTAAAGAGTGTAAAGTATGACACCTCTGCTCTCTCACTTGATCCGTCCAAGGCTCTTACCTCTGATCTGCTCGGAAACGCGGTAGTCTACTACGAGGGCGGTTCAAGAGCCGACGAGGCCATCAGCTGGAGTTCAAAGGATATTAGTAAGTACAACAAGGCAAGAAAGAACCCGAAGAACTACGGCAGGACCTATAAGATCACCGGAACTGCGGATGGAAAGAAGGTTACAAGAAAAGTAAAGCTTCTTTACAGCAACCTCGTAAAGAACAGTGGATTTGAAAGCAGCACGGACTTCAAGAGCTGGACCACGAAATCCACACAGAATGCCTTAAGTGTAGAGCGTGGCTCAAGCAATGTCTACGCAGGAAACGCAGCGCTTATGTTCTGGGCGGAAAAGGATTTTACTTTCACGGCAAAGCAGACAATCACCGTAAAGACACCTGGAGTTTACAGACTTTCAATGGTAACAAG
>JBJELA010000403.1:0-5055 GCA_051878915.1 Candidatus Weimeria sp. | reverse complement strand
AAAGAAGTCATACAGGATCGGCGGCTGGATAAACGCGATCGTTCCTATGCTCATTGTACCGTATTATTCGGTGATCGGCGGCTGGGTGATGAAGTATCTGTTTGACTATATCACGAAGCCGGCGGCAGAGATAGCGGGGGACAATTATTTTTCATCGTTTATCTCAGAGAGCTCTCCTGAATTCTGGTTTATCATATTTGCCCTGCTCACCTCAGTCATTGTATATATGGGAGTGCAGGGAGGCATCGAGAGAGTGTCAAAGATTCTGATGCCTATTCTGGTGGTGCTGGCCATTATTATTTGCATCTATACTATGACCAGACCGGGAGCGGGAGCAGGCATAAAGTACCTTCTGATACCGAGCCGCTCCAGGTTTTCATGGATGACCATAGTTACAGCGATGCAGCAGATGTTCTACTCGCTTTCAATCGCGATGGGAATACTGATCACGTTCGGCAGCTACATGAAAAAAGATGTCTCAATCGAGGAAAGCACTGATCAGGTGGAGATCTTCGACACGATCATTGCCTTCCTTGCAGGTCTTATGATCATTCCGGCGGTTTTTGCCTTTTCAGGTTCAGGCGCCGCGAAGAATCTTGACGCGGGGCCATCACTTATGTTCATCACGATGCCGAAGACCTTCGCTTCCTTCCCTGCAGGAAGGGTGTTCGGAATGCTTTTCTTCCTGCTTGTGCTTTTTGCGGCTCTGACTTCGTCTATTGCCCTGATGGAATCGGCAGTTTCGACTCTTGAGGATGAGCTGAAATGGAGCAGAAAAAAATCTTCTTTAGTGACAGGTGCTCTGATGCTCGGACTCGGGACACTTTCGGCCCTGGGCTACGGTGTGCTTTCTGATGTAAAAATAATCGGTATGCAGTTCCTTGACTTTTTCGACTTCATTACCAACTCAGTGATGATGCCGCTTGCAGCCATAGCTACCTGTCTTCTTGTAACAAAAGTCATAGGGCTTGACGCGATAGACGCGGAGGTTACTGAAGGCGGGGCCAAATTTGTCAGGAAAAAGATCTTTCATTTCATGATAAAGTGGCTCTGCCCTCTGTTCTGCCTTATTATCCTTGTTTCTGCAGTGGCTAACGCCTTTGGAGTGATACATCTGTGAAAAATTGTGACTTTGAAAAAGAATGCGGTTCCTGCGACTGCATAAGGATGGAATATCAGGCGACACTTGACCTGAAGCAGCAGAGGATGCGCAGTCTTTTCGGGGATGAAGTGCTTCCTGTTACAGGTATGGCATTTCCGTATTATTACCGCTACAAGGTGATATATGAAGTGGCATATGATCCGGTAAGGAAAAAAATAATCTGCGGCAAATACAAAAAAGGCTCCCACGATATAATCGAGACAGACAGTTGTCTTATTGAGTCGAGGGACTGCCAGAAGCTGGCTCATTTCATCACGGGAATACTGCCTGAGCTCGGGATCAGAGCCTATGATGAGGATACCAGGACAGGCAGTATCAGGCATATTTTCATCAGACAGAGCTTTTCTTCCGGAGATATCATGCTTGTGCTTGTAAGTACTGACACCTTTCTTCCAGGAAAAAATCACCTGATCGAAGAGATCAGGAGGAATTTTCCAAAGGTGAAAAGTATCTGGCTCGATATCAACACCAGAACTGACAGCCTCGTGCTTACTGATCAGCTGACTCTTCTATGGGGAGAGCGTTTTATTACTGATAAGGTCATGGGAAAATCTTTCCGGCTTTCTCCACTGGCATTTTACCAGGTGAACCCACAGCAGATGAAAAAGCTCTACCAGACTGCAATCTCATTCGCGGAGCTTACCGGATCCGAACGGATAGTGGATGCCTACTGCGGCATTGGAACGATAGGTATCTGCGCATCTGACTATGCCTCATCAGTTATTGGCATTGAGAATAATCCTTACGCTGTAAGGGATGCCAGGGCCAATTCAAAAGCAAACGGCCTTAAAAACGCGCAGTATATCTGCGGTGATGCCGCAGATCTTTTTTCAAAGAAAGACCTTAGGGCCGATGTGGTCTTCATGGATCCGCCGAGGGCCGGAAGCAGTGAGAGGTTTCTTGGCTCGCTCCTTAAGCTTGCACCTGAAAGGATAGTCTACATATCCTGTAATCCTGAAACACTGCGGCGTGATCTGAATATCCTGACACAGCGCTACAGAGTCGCACAGATCCAGCCGGTCGATATGTTCCCTTTCGCATCGGAGCATATAGAGACGGTGTGTTCGCTCATAAAGAAATAAAATTTCCCTGAAAAATAAAAAAAAACAGTTGACAAATACCCCTAGAGGGTATATATTATCCTTTGTTGATACCCCTAGGGGGTATAATGAATCAGCAATAAGGAGATGAATTTATGTCAGATTACATACTTGAGGTAAAAGACCTGAAAAAGACCTTTCATGGAAAGAACGGCTCAGTAGTGAATGCGGTACGCGGCATATCATTCTCAGTGAAGCGGGGAGAGATTTTCGGCTTCCTGGGGCCGAACGGCGCTGGCAAAAGTACGACGATAACTATGCTCACTAAATGAGCATTCTTATTACCGGCATTCACGGTACCGCGATCCCTTTTACAATGGATTTCAATAACATGCACGAGATAGAGGACAGGCTGCAGGCCCCTGTTTCCGCTAATCTGGTAGCCGTGGCAAAAATGCTTGTCGGGATCATTGAGGCTTTTATCGGAGGTCTGATAGTGCTCCCTATATCGCTTATTTTCATGGGAAGCAGAGTCCATCTTCACCTTTCAGCATCGCAGGTGCCGCTCCTTATACTGATACTTGTTCTCATAGCGTTAGCATCAGCAACGCTCGGTCTTCTTGTAGGCACCATTTTGACATCCTCCCACGACTAAAATCGTGGGATTCCTTAGATTGAGGTCTATCATCACCTACCCATATAGAATAGGATATAGATACCTGTTTCAGGATTTACCGTTATAAAGGATTTCGATACAGAGTATCTACTTTCCAAAACGGAGGGCTGATGTCTGAGCCTTTGTATTACTGTTTGCAGGTTGCGTTTATTCTAAAATCCAAAACATTGTGGCATTGAAATATTTTTTGTTTTCATCTCCGATATAAGATCACCCTGTCGTGCTACAAAACTGTCAAACGTACTGAGGCATTTTTCCCTGTCGGGATGTTTTAACGTATCATCCGTATTGAGTATCAGGAATGCACTGTACAGGTCGCGTTGTACGGTTCTGCTGTCTATTGATTTATCACGCTGTCCGAGCGGGCATTTCGTATAGCTGTCTGTTACATGGTCATACTGACTGGCTTTATAGGACTTCGTATCGATCTTTGTTACCGAGCCTCCATACAGAGTGGCTTTCTGTTCCAGAAGCCTTATAAACAGTGCCGGAGCCCGGTTGTTTAAAGACTTCCCGAACCGTTTTTTGCGTTTATACTTATGTATCTGTTTTACCGTGCCGTTCTTTGTCTTTACGTCTGATGCTTTATCAGACCGTGCAGTTGTCTTTGACCTTTTTGCAAGTGCCTTATAGTCCATGTCCTCGATGATAAAATATTTTGAATTTTCCAGAAGCCTGTTTATCAGTGTGTTGTGTGACTGCTTTATATATGCAGACTTTGCAGAAAAGATGTATTTAAGTTCCTGCCGCATCCTGATGTACGACTTTGAAAACTTCCATCTGTCATGATCGCTTCTGTCTATCGTACCATCCGGGTTATATTTATCCTGATTGGATGTCCTTTTTGATATATCCATATGATACTGAAGTTCAGCTATCTTTTTGTTGTATCTGCCGATATCAGGTGCAAGTTCCTCAAGGAATACCTTATCATCCGATACGGCTGCCACTGTCGATACGCCCGGATCTATTCCGCAGGCATTGTTTCCTACTTCCAGTTTCCTCGGAGCCGTACCTTTCAGCACGACTATCAGATAATAGTGCCATCCGTTGGGAAACATCCGGCGTTTTATATCACAGTAGCTTATGTCTGAAGCAAGTGCTTCATATACATAGTCCTCTGAAGACCGCTTGGGACGTTTTATGCGGTATTCATGCTTCATCCAGACAGCGGTGAACGTATCTTTGTTGAACTTCATGCCGTTGAGATTGGATTTTCCGCTTATGGTATCGAAATCCTCGTATTTTTTGAAATGTATAGCCTTACCGTTCCCGAAAAGATACTTTTCTACAGATGCCCATACATGGGATGCTTCTTTCTGTACCTGCTGTGAAGACAAAAGTCTGTCTGTCTGCTTTGCACAGACTTTTATATATGACTGGAAGCCGTATTCTGATAACCCAAGCTTTAAGCGGATATACTTCATCTGCTGTGAGAGGCGGGATTTCTGATGTTTCTCATCCGGCAACAGTTTATCCTTATGCGCCAGACTGATATACTGCTGTCTCAGTGACTGGTATTCTTTATCATATTCCAGCCGTATGATGAGTTTCCGTGCATGTTTTACCAGTACGTTATGGATATGCGACAGGGTATGGAAGCTCTTTTCCATAATCCGGTCCTCGTATTCAGTTGTCCTTATCCGAAGGCATACCACATGCATCGGTTTATCAGGCCTTTTTGACATACATCACGACCTCGTTTTCTGTGTTTCGACATACCATTTGATGGTCTCTGAACTAACATTACCTGCCGTACTCACAAAGTACGATCTGGTCCAGAGAGAAGGCATTTTCTTAAGCTGCGGGAACTCGTCCCTGAGCTTATGGGATGTTGCGCCTTTGATGTATTTTAAGATATCAGGTATCGGCATCTGCGGATATACACTTACAAACATGTGGACATGGTCTATGTGACACTCCATGGCTATTATGTCTATATCCCTGTGTTTACACTCCTCACGGGCGAGTTCCTTGAACCTGTCTTCTACGCCGGGGATATTGAATATCTTCCTGCGGTATCTGGGACAGAATACTATATGATAGTTGATAAATGATACGGTTGTTGCAGTTCTTTTATATTTATTTTCCATCTTGTGTATATTATATATCTTTTTATACACTTTGTCAAGAAATCAAAAGAAAAAGGGCTATCATCCCACGGTTAAAACCGTGGG
>JBJELA010000402.1:0-5068 GCA_051878915.1 Candidatus Weimeria sp. | reverse complement strand
CCAATGTGGGCCATTTTTTTCGGCCCAGGTTTTTCATAGCTTATTTGACACTACCGTTAAAAACACCTCCATGTTGATAAATATTAAATTTACATCTTTGGCTTTTGTATGCTAACAGTCAATATTAATAATGTGGTGGCCAGTGGAACATGTCTGTCATCTCCCTTCAATTATTTTTTGTCCATGTACATTGACAATATCTACTATATCACAAAAAAAACGCAAAAACCGGAGAGGGGAGTAAGATGCTGTAAAAAGGGAGTGAAATGCAGTCTGCCGAAACTCACGCTTCACTTTGTGTGAAGAATTATCCTTATTGAGAACTCATTCTTCTCGCTGGAAATCCGCATCGTTCCATGATATTTTTCTACTATATCCTCTATATTGGATAGTCCGAAGCCATGAAGCTGAGTATTGCCCTTTGACGTGTCTATATGATCGTTAACGATATTTAGATGACCAGCGACAGGATTTATCTCCTCGAGTGCCCACGTATCATTTTTAAAGACAGAGCTGATGTATATTTTCTTCTTTCCTCCAAGATTTTCACAGGCCTCAACTGCGTTGTCTATAATATTTGAAAAAATAACCACGATATCCACATCCTCAATCTCCCGACCTGGTACTTTGCCATCAAATTCAAAATGTATATCGTACTGCTCTGCCGTATGACTTTTTGACGAGAGCAGGCTGTCCACCAGGTAGTTACCGGTCTGATAAAGATTTCCAGAGGATTGATAAATCTCATCATTCAGTTTCTGCATATATTCAAGCGCCTGCGGATCCCTGCCTTCCTTTATCAGCGAAGAGACTGCAGCTATGTGGTTTTTTGCATCATGTCTGAACTTTCTCAGCTCAGTATCCTTTTCATTGATCTCCCTGTAATGATCCGTCATATCCCGCATCTGATTTTTCAACATCCCGACCAGATTCTTCATCGTGAAATTCTTATTGTTTACAAATATCAGCCGGAGTGTCATTACAAGTACAAGTGCCATAAGGATCATCACAAAAATCCTGTCCTGTGCTGATTCGTCCCGCAGCCATACACCTGACTCAACATTCCCTGCAAAAAATATCGCTGCTATCAGTATGATATACTCCGATATCGACAGATCCGCCATCCACAGTCTGAGCCTTCGCTGCCTCATATATTGTAGAATGCATAGCAATACAAAAAATACCACAGATATCGCAGATGCAAGCATATCATCCAGCCATGACATCATCCCCGCACTGTTTCCTGTCATTTCAGTAAATGCCAGTGTGATCGCATTTGAAACAACTGCCTCCATCTCTTCATAGAACAGGATAATCGCTGGTACTTTTATTACCGGACCGTATGCTGACCAGACAAGTGGCACCATCCTCAGATAAAACAGAAAGAAAAAAATATTACAGATAATACCCGGCCTGTACAGCTTGGTAAGACAGTATATATATGTCACCGCAAAGCTGTATATAAGCCAGAAATACCTGTAGTTCCTCCTTTTGGATTCTCCAAGTGCATAAAAGCTGTCAAATATGATTCTTGTACTGAAAAAATCCATTACATTCCATACGCTGAAAGCTATAATCGTAATAACAGTCTGCATCATCTGAGTGTCTTTCCTTTCAGGATAAAATCTCCATACCTTTCTATGAATTCCCTGTATTTTTTCCTGCTGATCATAACTATAGAACCATTGTCCATTGTGATCGCTGTAGAATTATATCCTGAGACATGATCGAGGTTTATCACATATGACTTCTGACATCTGTAAAAAGAATCATCATCTATCATTTCTTCAATAGATGCCAGTGTCTTGTTGCATTCAAAGTCTTTTTTTCTGTCAGTGAAATGGAGGATACATTTTTTTCCGTTGCCCTCCAGGTAGATTATGTCATGTTTATTTACATACCGGTTCTTTCCGACCTCATGCAGCATCAGCATATGTCCCCTGATCCTGTCACTTATGAACCTGTCGATTGCTGCATCAAATTTCTTTTTGTTTACAGGCTTTATAAGAAAACTAAATGCATTAACATCAAATGAATCATATACTGCCTCAGGATAGGCTGAGAGAAAAATGATCACTGTATCATCACCTTTTTCCCGGAGCTTCTTTGAGATCTCAATCCCGTCACATCCGCCCTCCTCAAACTGGTAATCCATAAATATCAGGTCGTATCTGATTCCTGACCTGATAAGACTCTCCCCTGATCCATACTCATCAACTGTATAATCAAAATTATTCTTCACTGAATAATCCATCAGGTGATTCACTACATCTTTTCTTGAAGCTTCACAGTCATCACAGATTGCAATTCTAAGCATAAAAAAATCCTCCTGTGTCAATAATAACACAGAATGTCCCGAAAAAATCATAATGGGAGTAAGATGATGTAAAAAGGGAGTGAAATGTAGTAATCACTTTAGCTAAAATACGGTATTTTTGGAGCATTTCAACGTTTTTTATTAATCAGCAGACACTATTTATTATTTGCTGTTAGCCCTGGTAACAACAGAGTTTTCTACTTTTACTTTGGTGGCAATACATTTGTCCTTCTTCACCAGTTTCGCAAAAAATCGCAGAAAACTCCGCAACGCGAAATTAAACAGGCTCTTGCTGAAAGAGACGATTGGAAAGCACGTCACGAAAAGAGGTAAAAAAAATGGCTACATGGAATGATTACAAAAATCATGTTCGCGGGACAAATCCAGAAAACTGACATTGATTCACGGATATATGTATTCACGACAAATAGAATGAAGTTGCCAGTTTTCTTCACTTTCTCAAATTGTCCTTAAAATTACAGCAATCGCAGTACCACCTATCTAAGGCTATTACGACCTGCCAATGGGCAGATAAACACAGGCAGGTAAATCTGAGCGTACGATGTGCAATAGAAAAAATAAAAAATCAAATCATCAAATATACTGATTTCTTTCCTTCTTTCTTCATAAAGCGCTGATGGTCCCCTTAGACTACTGTGCGGTGCGATAAGCATGCCAACTGTGACAGCAATGGCGAAAAAGCATACTACCATATCGTCCTTATGATCACTTGTTATATATAAAGCTCCACTAAGTAGGAAAATCCCTATCTCGATCACGAATATCTTAACTCGCCTGAGCTTGTGTGCTTTCGTATACCATAGCATCAATGGTACAAAGAAAAAAATTGACCAGATAATATCAAAAGTGATATTAAAATCACCACTCACCAATGGCCTCCTCTGTTCTGAGCGCAAGTCTACCACTGTATGAATACTGCAGCGAGGCAAGTTTAGCCCTATTTAGCAGAAATTCATAGTAATCATAATAATATACGACAACTGCTATAGCATATCCATCAATATTGACTGACTGACTGTTGATCATACAAAATGTAAGTGGAATTATCACAAATAGACAAACAACTTTTTTAACCATAAGAAAGCTTGCTCCCCTGTTCATATTCCCTTCGAAAATGATTTTCTAAAGTTTTAATAAACATTTCAAGTGGAGTATATCACAGGTCAAAAGTGGATGTCAAGGGCCTTTATCGTATTCCGACCTGCCTTTTTTTATCACAGCTTCGAGCTTTTGGTTGAACTCTGTCAGATACGACTCGCTGAATGCCTTTTCTCCTCTGGCTATAGCCTTTTTTCTATCGCTTATCGTAGAGCCGATGAGGTTTTTCAGTTCATTCGACCATTCGTGACCGGTATCATCAGTGTTTTTCTGACAGTCTCGCAAATACCAACAAAATAAGGACTGGGTCCCACAATTTTCATGCAGGATCCCATCCATTTGAAGTTTATCAAGGTTGAATATGGTGTCATTTAGATGTCAAGAGCGTACTTGCTGTACTTGACTTCTACATCCTTCTTCCTGGTAGAATCCGAAAGGATCTCTATGACCAGATCCGGGGCTCCTACTATACGACTCGAGGTAATACGCTCAGGGTGACAGATCACAAATATATCAGGCTGGACTACGGTCCTGTCATCTGAATAAAGCTGAATGTCAAAAGGTGCAACAAATGCCTGGCAGCCCTTATGCTTACGGCTTTCTATCGTGAAAGCTGTAAGAAGGTCTCTCTGGATAATCTGATGACTTCACAGCTTCTTCGCCCAGTATATCTCCATGGCTAGTGGAATTTCCTTTATCCTTCTCATGCTCCTGATCTACCATAATATACTCACACTTCCTTCATAAAGCCTGCCTGTCGGCATAGGCTATATCCCTCTTGATCTGTGAAAAATCAACTACCGCCTCTCCTCCTGAGATCCAAATCGGGACCTGATCGTCAAAAGTGTAGATAGCGATCCTGTCGTCATCTGCAAACACGCTCACATATATAAGCTGTCTGTCCGGGTCTACCATCCAGTATTCTGATACACCGGCACAGGCGTACTTACTGTACTTCACCTCTACATCCTTCTTCCTGGTGGAAGCTGAGAGTATCTCTATAACCAGATCCGGGGCACCTATCACTCTCTTCTGAGATATCCTGTCCTTATGACATACAACAAATATATCAGGCTGGACTACTGTCCTGTCATCTCTGTCCAGCTGCACGTCACAAGGAGATGTATAGACTCTGCAATCCGGGTGCTTCCTGCCTGCTTCCTTCAGTGCTACAGCTATATCCAGCTGTATGTCCTGATGAATCACAGTAGGTGAAGCCATATCATAGATGACTCCATCTATCAGCTCCGTTCTCTGCCCCTCCGGGATCGCAAGATAATCCGATAGAGTGTAGCTGCCCTGATGCGGATATTTGGGTACAGATACCCATCCAGGAACTAAGCTATGCTCACTCCTAAGCTCTGTCTCTGGTCCATACTTCACTGCCTCTTCAGCAAGTACATCTCCTCTGTTCCGGGAATAAACGCTCTGTCCCTTTGTCTGGTCACCTGGGGCAAGCACTGCCTCTATAGCGCTCATAGTACTGGTACGGGGATTCTTCGTAAATCCTCCCAGGACCTTCTGCACAGTCGCCTTCGGGACTCCGCTCAACATCGCTATCTGCTGGTAGGTATAGCCAAGTCTCTTCCTCTTCTCCTGAGATTTCTTCTTCTCTGATATCAGAAGACTCTT
>JBJELA010000401.1:0-5071 GCA_051878915.1 Candidatus Weimeria sp. | reverse complement strand
TAAATTGCCCTTTGTCTTTGATCCAGGAAGCGGATCGATATCGCCGTTTCCCATACCAATAACTGATACATCGGCTGAGAGGCTGCCTAAGTGGAGGTTTACCTCAGTCGCAAAATCCTTATAGCTGTAATCCTTCGTATTTACGAGTCCTAAAAGCCTCATGCCGAAGGCAAAGCCTGGTGCCTCATCAAGTCCGATATTGCCGATGTCAAAGAGGATATCGAGGTAGTCGATACCGTTTGTCTCTGTGTCTGTAAAAATAACCGGAACACCACCCTTGACAATGATTTCCTTGTTAATCCTTCTCGCTTTTTTCTCTAAGTCATCTCTCGAAAGGCATGGGATAGTCGCGAGTTCCTCCTGAGTCGACGGGGTACCCTGGTACTCCTTCAGATGTCTGGTGTCAGCGATTATTTTTTCAAGCTGCTCGTCAGACATCGAGGCCTTTTTCTCCTCCATCCTGCGCCTGAATTCATCATCCTCTTTCTTCTGGAGACCAGCCTGCGGGTAGATCTCTACAAGCGAGCTGTGCGTATTCTCAAGGAAACACTTCTTTATAAGTCCCTCGAAGTAGTTGTTGTCGATCTCCTGCTTCAGTTCAGCATATACAGGAAGAAGTTTTAACCTGGTAAACGGCAGATTCTTGTCATAGAGCCAGCTGTCAAGGATCCCGAGTCCCCAGATAAGTCCCTTCGGAAAGCCTCCGAAATCCGCTTCACGATACTTGAACTCATCTGAATTGATCCCGGCGAGAAGTGACCTGTGGTCGAGGCCGTTCTCCGCAAGGTCCTTAAGAGTATTATTTACCACCTCAAGCAGCTGATCTCTCTTCGAGTCATCGCTTCCCTTTACAGTTATAGAAAAATACGGCTGCTGTATAGTCTGCGCGCCGCCGTAGACATCTGTTCCAAGGCCCGCGTCAAGTATCGCCTGACGGAGCGGAGCGCCCGGTGCCTCAAGAAGAGCATAGTCTAAAGTGTCAAGGGCTGCTGAAAGCTTTGTATCCGAGGCATCGCCAAATGAATAGTTCAGTGAAAAATAGGTCTTTCCCTCTTCACTCTCATCTGCCGATACAGGGTAAGGCTTCTTCACCTCAGCCATCTGCCCAAAGGCAGGCTGCTCCTTTATATCAGTTTTTGGATCAATAGCGTCATAGTGGCTCAGGTACTCCCTGTCGAGGTACTCGAGCTTCTTTTCCATATCGCAGTCACCGTAGATATAGATATACGAATTAGACGGATGATAATATCTCTTGTGGAAGGCCAGATAATTCTCATAGGTGAGGTTCGGAATATCCTTCGGATCTCCGCCCGACTCTACTCCGTATGTCGTATCCGGATAGAGTGAATTCATGATCTCTCTTTCGAGCACATCCTCAGGTGAAGAATAGGCGCCCTTCATCTCGTTATAGACTACTCCGTTGATCGTAAGAGGCGCGTCCTTGCTCTCAAGCTCGTAATGCCAGCCCTCCTGTCTGAAGATCTCCTCATGCTTGTAGATATTCGGATGGAAAACGGCATCCAGGTACACGTCTATCAGGTTGTCAAAATCCTTGTCGTTTGTTGACGCCAGAGGATAGACTGTCTTGTCCGGATAGGTCATGGCGTTTAAGAAAGTATTCATCGAACCCTTTACAAGCTCTACAAAAGGGTCCTTTACCGGATACTTGTCCGAACCGCAGAGAACTGTGTGCTCTATGATATGCGGAACTCCCGTGGAATCCTCCGGTGTCGTCTTAAAGCCTATATAGAAGACCTTGTTCACATCGTCATTTTCTATAAGGGTGATCATGGCGCCGCTCTTTTTATGGCGAAGAAGCGTACCCTTTGAATGGATGTCTGAAAGGTCCTGCTGTAAAACTAACTCATACTGTTCTGGTATTTTTTCCATCAAAAAATCTCCTTACTCCGGTTTCTTAACTGTTACATCAAGCTGGTTATATGGAATTGTAATTCCCTCTTCATCAAAGGTAAGCTTCACCCTCTCATTTAATTCCCATCTGACTTTCCAATATTCGTCCATCGGAACCCAGATACGAAAGCCGAGGTTTACCGAGGATTCGGCGAGATCTCTGACAAATATCTGAATGTCGCTGTCCCTGACTCTCTCCTCTGTAGTCTCCGCAATATGCTGCAGGATGGCCTTCGCCTTCTTCAGATCATCGCCGTATCCGATTCCAAACGTCAGGTCGATCTGTCTCCTGTCACTTGTCGTCACATTCGTAAGCGAGGCGTTTGCGAGGGTTCCGTTAGGTATCACCACTACCTTGTTGTCAAGCGTCTTAAGTCTTGTGTAAAAAATAGAGATCTCCGATACTGTTCCCTCGTTTTTGTGGGTATCCTCGATGATATAGTCTCCGACCTTAAAGGGCTTTAAGATAAGTATCAGAACTCCGCCCGCGAAGTTTGAAAGAGATCCCTGCAAGGCAAGACCTGCAGTAAGTCCAAGGGATGCAACCGCAGCCGCGACCGATGAGGTCTGAATGCCGAAGACGTTAAGGATCACTAATATAAGGACTATGTAGAGGCCGTATTTTACCATGCTGTCGGTAAACTGGGTGACGCCCTTGTCGACGTCCCTCCTCTCCATAGCCTTTCTTATCAGCTTTCTGATAAAACGGATAACCTTTGCACCGACAAACCATACAACAAGCGCGATCACAATGCTCCAGAAAAAATCAAGGCCATTTGATAAGAACTTCGACAGCCAGGTGCCAAAGATCCCGGTGTTTAATTTTACTAGAAACATATATCACTCCTGATTAAAAGTCCTGATTCTGTTTGTAATCTGTTATCTCACTCTGCCTGCTGCGCGCTGCTGCCTTCTGAGAGGATCTCGCCTGCCAGATAAAGCGAACCGAACGCCACAACCGGCTTTCCGGTGCTTAAAGCTTCCTTAACGGCATCGCGCACACAATCCGCTGTCACGGCTTCAGCTCCAAGGGATCTCACCATTCTGAAGAGCGCATCTGCGCCAAGGCTCCTTGGTGTATCAGCCTTCACACAGATATATCTCTCTGCGATATCCTTTGTCCCCGATATCATATGCGAAGCATCCTTATCAGCCATTGCGGCCATGATAAAAATAAAACGCCTCCCCGGATAATTTCTCTTAAGCGTATCCGCGAGCGCCGCAACTCCCTGAGGATTGTGAGAGCCATCGACTATAAAGAGCGGTTCCTCTTTTAATTTCTGAATCCTGGCCGGCCATTTCACTGAACGGATCCCGGCGAGGATCTTTTCTATATCAGGATCAGCCCCGCAGCAGGAAAGCGCTGCAAGCGCGGCGGCCTCGTTATCGTATTGGAAATCCCCGAGAAGAGGCGGCAAAAACTCTTCATCTCTTTTTGCAGCTCTCCTGGCGAGTTTTTTAAGCTCATCGTCTCCTGAATAGTCGTCATCGAGCGCAAAATAAGAGGAAGCATTCTTTTCAAGCACCGCCCTTACCTCAGGCGGATTATGGGCGATCACAACAGGCATCCCCTCTCGCTCGATTCCTGCCTTCTCAGCGGCTATCTGTGCGAGGGTATCTCCAAGGATCGCTGTATGATCAAGACCTATGGCAGTGATAACTCCGACGACAGGCCTCTGACTGATTCCTCTCGTGGAATCGAGCCTTCCGCCAAGACCAGTCTCAAGTACCACATAGTCGCAATCCTGCTCCTTAAAATACAGAAGCGCAACAGCCAGACAGATATCAAAGAAGGTCGGAGCATACTCCTCAGGCATTTCCACAGAGAGGACCTTAAGGGCAAGCCTTGTGAAATCCTCTTCGCTGATAAGCTTCCTGTTCACCTGGATCCGCTCTCTTATCGTAACGAGATGAGGTGAAGTAAAAAGGCCTGTTTTATATCCGTCAGCCTCAAGGGCAGCCGCCATATACATAGCTACGGAGCCCTTTCCGTTGGTCCCTGCTATGTGGATGATCTTCATTCCGGTATCCGGATCTGAAAGCTCAGGCAGGAGATGCTCTGTAACCTCACGTCCGCTCCTGTTGCCGAAGCGCTTAAGAGATTCGATTTTTTTAACTACTTCCGCGTACATCTCAAACTGCCATAATGATACCGCCAGGACCTGCATACATAGATGCGACTCCGTCAGTATCGAGAACAAACACGTCCTTGAAGAGGCCTGTGCGTTTTACTTTTTCCTTAAGGGAAGAGGCCGTATCAGGTGCGGCGCAGTGCGAGATAGCTACGATCTTCTCACCAGGGTTAAGAGTCACCTCTGTCATGCAGTCTACCATCTTATCGAGGGCGCGGACCATTCCACGTGTCTGGCCTAGCTGCTGGATGCTCCCCTCCGGAGTCGAACCCATGACAGGCTTAATAGAAAGAGTCGAGGCGAGCATGGCCTTCAATGAGCCCAGACGTCCCGCTTTTCTAAGTGTCTCAAGCGATTCGAGCACGAAAAATGTATGCTCTCCCTTAATAAACTCATCTGCTGTGCGGACCACATCATCAAAAGACTCTCCTGCCTCCTCAGCCTGCTGCAAAATCTGCGCTATCAGGGTCTGCCCGATTGAAGCCGACTTCGAATCAAAGACATGGACCTTCTTTATGTCGTCCTCATCCTCGTTATCCTCATCGTAAAGGTTCTTCGCGAGAACTGCCGCATTGTATGAGCCTGACAGCTTTGACGACAGTGTGATGATATAGACATGATCCGCATCCGTATCCTCTATCTCGGACAAATAAGCTGCCGGAGATGGGCACGCCGAATGAGGGGGTTCCTTTGATTCCTTCATTTTTCTGAGAAAAATCCCCTGATCAAATGTCTCGTCATCCATCTGCTCCCAGTCACCGATCTGAAGAGTCAGCGGCACATGCGAAAAATGACGGGTATCTGCTTTCATGGCCGGTGTAAACTCTCCGCAGCTGTCTATAATAATCTTATACATGATAAACCCTCATTTGTCTTAATGCGTATATTATAAATGATTTTCGTATAAAAAAAAAGAAGAAATGCTCAATCTCGTACTCTTCACCCAAAATGTCAGCCGTAAGACGCATAATTTTAGTTACTATTCACGGCCAATGTCATTAAGTTAAGTTCAAAAGGTTAGATTCCAT
>JBJELA010000400.1:0-5085 GCA_051878915.1 Candidatus Weimeria sp. | reverse complement strand
CATATGAATCTGAAATCTCTACTGAGGCGCAGCCATGGCAGACACGTGTTGTCGGACGGAAAAGTACAGGGCTTCCTGTTTTTTCAGAAAGCTCAAACGCGTCCTTCATCATCTCATAGGCTTCCTCAGGACTCGACGGATCGAATACCGGGAGCTTCGAAAACATCGCGAAGGTCCTCGTATCCTGCTCTGTCTGTGATGAGATAGGCCCCGGATCGTCCGCAGAGACTACGACCATTCCGCCCTTCACACCCACATATGAAAGACTCATGATCGGATCCGCCGCGACATTCAGTCCGACCTGCTTCATAGTCACGAGCGCTCTGGCCCCCGAATATGCCGCTCCGGCTGCGACCTCCATCGCTGCCTTCTCGTTTACTGACCACTCCACATGAATGGAACCGTCATTGTTCTTTGCTACCGTCTCGAGGATCTCTGTGGAAGGAGTTCCCGGGTAGCCTGCCACTACATTCACACCGGCATGGATCGCGCCAAATGCCGCTGCTTCATTTCCCATTAAAAACTTTTTCACTTTTCCTACCATCCAATGTTTTTCTATTATTATAAGTGAGGCAGTAGGATATTGCAACGTATCAGTTACTGTGGATATTGGAAAGGAACTGCCTTGTACGCTCTTCCTTTGGATTATTAATAACCTCTTTTGCGTCACCCTGCTCGACTATGACTCCGCCGTCCATAAAAATAACGCGGTCAGCAACGTCTCTCGCGAACGACATCTCGTGCGTAACAATGATCATGGTCGTTTTATTTTCCGCAAGATCCCTTATAACCTTAAGCACCTCGCCTGTAAGCTCCGGATCGAGCGCTGATGTAGGCTCGTCAAAGCAGAGCACGTCAGGATGGAGAGCCAGCGCGCGGGCTATCGCGACACGCTGCTGCTGTCCTCCTGAAAGCTGGTGAGGATAATTCCCCATCCTGTCAGAAAGTCCTATCTGATCCAGAAGTTTCTCTGCATTGGCCTTCAGCTCAGCGTCAGTTCCCTCGTTTAACAGCTTCGGCGCAAGCATAACATTCTCCAGAGCTGTGTACTGCGGGAACAGGTTGAAGTTCTGAAAAACAAGCCCGAAGTGAAGACGTCTCCTTCTGATCTCTTCCTCGGAAAATTTATTTTTTTCTGATGCATCGAAGAGCAGCTTTCCGTTTACTGTAATAGTGCCGGCATCCGGTCTCTCAAGAAAATTAAGACAACGAAGAAGCGTAGTCTTTCCGCTTCCTGATGAACCGATTATAGAGATAGCCTCGCCCTTATTCAGGTCGAAGCTGATGTCATGAAGCACCTGTGTGCTGCCAAAACTTTTTTTGATATTTTTTACTTCTAATAGAGCCATATTTGTTCCTTATCTGAAATAGCTCAGCCGTTTTTCGATATAGTTAAAGAGCAGTGTCAGAAGTCCTGAGAAAAGGAGATAGAACACGCCTGTATAGAACAACGGCCAGATGATTCCTGCACTCTTGATGAATGATTCGCCTGCCCAGATGATCTCGTACGAAGAGATGACTCTCGCAAGCGAGGTATCCTTTACGAGAGTGATGATCTCGTTTGACATAGGCGGTACGATTTTCTTTATGACCTGCAGGAGAACTACCTTTCTGAAGATCTGGGAATGCGTCATTCCAAGGACCTCTCCGGCCTCATACTGTCCTACCGGAATCGACTGGATGCCGCCTCTGTATATCTCCGCAAAATAGCACGAATAGTTTATGACAAAGGCTACCAGGGCTGCGATGAATCTTCCGACCTCGCTTCCGCCCCAGATATTATATCCAAAGATTATTCCCGGTCCGAAGAATATCAGAAGGAGCTGCAGCATCAGCGGCGTTCCTCTGATAACCCAGATGATGAATTTAAGCGGCAGGCTGATGATCCTGACTCTGCTTTTTTCTCCGAGTCCTATAAGAAGTCCCAGAGGCAGTGCAAAAAGCAGTGTCAGCGCAAAAAGCTCGACCGTTGACAAAAAACCCTTCAGTAACGAAAGTGTGACTTCGACAAACATAATTCTGCTCCAAAAATGACTTTATTTCTTAATGAGCGCTTCCTGCACTCCGTACTTCTCACCGATCTTTTCCATGGTTCCGTCGCTGTAGAACTTTGAAATCTCTTTGTTGATGTAATCTGTGAGATCTGAACCCTTGCGGCAGCCGATTCCGTACTTCTCGCTTGTGAGCTCTATTGTGTGCGTGAGCTTCGGATAGCTGGTGCCCTCTCCGATCATCGCGCCTGCCATGATAAGGTCGATGATTGCTGCATCAGAGGTGCCTGCTGCCACCTCCATAAGTGCCTTAGACTGTGAGTCAACCGAGGTGTATCCTAAACCCTTGTCCTTTGCGGCTTCCTCTCCTGCTGATCCCGCCTCTACTGCAAATGAGAGATTCTTAAGGCTGTCCTCGTCCTTATACTGGTCTGCCTTCTCTTGCGGCAGTACGACTACCTGCGCGTTAGTGCAGTAAGCATCGGTGCAGGACATTGAGTTCTTGACCTCGTCTGTAAGTGTCATTCCGTTCCATACGACATCTATGGTCTTATTGTTAAGCTCTAAGATCTTATTGTCCCAGTCGATCTCCTCGAACTTTACCTTTACACCTAAATCTTCGCCGACCTTTTTAGCGAGGTCTGCGTCAAATCCGATCCAGTTTCCATCGTCATCCTTGTAATCCATCGGCGCAAAATCTGTGATTCCGACGACCAATGTCCCCTTGTTCTTTATGTAGTCCACATCCTTCGCTGCTGACTGCTTTCCACAGCCTGCCAGTGAGAATGTCATAAGGCCTGCAAGTAATAATGATACGATTTTCTTAGCTTTGGTTTTCATCATTGGTACTCCTTTTCACTGAAAACTTTTCTTATTAGAAATATACATGTAATCGTAGCAAATGCGCCTCTTGATGTCAATAATATACTACTATGTTATTGTGCTAAAGCGCATACCCGTATTACTGACACAGAATATGCCTAAAAAATATTGCATTTACTTCTCACATTCGCTATGATTTACATATCTTTTCGATAGAAGCAGGAGGAAATAGAATGAGTGAATTAGGAATTGGAACTAGAGCTGTTCAGAGTGGCTACAGACCTGGAAATGGTGAGCCGAGACAGATACCTATCATACAGTCGACGACCTTTAAGTATGATACGAGCGAGGATATGGGAAAGCTCTTCGATCTCGAGGCTTCCGGTTATTTTTACACGAGACTTCAGAACCCGACGAACGACTATGTAGCAGCAAAGATTGCTGACCTAGAAGGCGGTACTGCCGCAATGCTTACATCTTCTGGTCAGGCTGCGAATTTCATGGCGATGTTCAACATCTGCGAGTGCGGTGACCACATCGTCGCTTCGTCTTCGATTTACGGCGGCACCTTTAACCTTATCGCTGTAACTCTTAAGAAGATGGGTATCGAGTCTACCTTTGTATCTCCTGACTGTACTGAAGAAGAGCTCAATGCCGCTTTTAAGGACAACACCAAGCTCTTATTCGGCGAGAGCATCGCAAACCCTGCCCTGACTGTCCTTGACATCGAGAAATTCGCGAAGGCGGCTCACGCTCATGGCGTTCCTCTTATCGTTGATAATACTTTCCCGACACCGATCAACTGCCAACCTATAAAGTGGGGCGCTGACATCGTAACTCACTCCACGACAAAATACATGGATGGCCACGGTGCCTGTGTTGGCGGCGCTATCGTTGACGCCGGTCGCTTCGACTGGATGGCTCACGCCGACAAATTCCCTGGTCTCTGCACTCCTGACGAGTCCTACCACGGAATCACCTACGCTGAGAAATTCGGCAAGGAGGGCGCTTTCATCACCAAGTGCACCTCTCAGCTGATGCGTGACTTTGGCTGCATTCAGTCGCCACAGCACGCTTTCATCCTTAATCTCGGCCTTGAGTCACTTCATGTCCGTATGCCCCGCCACGTCGAGAACGGTCAGGCTGTCGCCGAATTCCTTGAAAAATGCCCGCAGGTCGTTTCTGTAAGCTACCCTGGCCTTCCTTCATACAAGTACCATGAGCTGGCTAAAAAGTATATGCCTAACGGCGGCTGCGGTGTCGTTTCCTTCGAGCTCAAGGGTGGCAGAGCTGCCGCTGAGAAATTCATGAAGAACTTAAAGCTCGCCGCTATCGAAACTCACGTAGCTGATGCCCGCACCTGCTGCTTAAATCCTGCTACTTCTACTCACCGCCAGATGACTGATGAGCAGCTTGCCGAAGCTGGAATCCCAGCCGGCCTGATCCGCATCTCCTGCGGTCTCGAGGACAAGGAGGACATCATCGCCGACTTAAAACAGGCACTTGAGAAGCTCTGATAAACATGCGTGCCGGGAGAGAAATCTCCCGGCATTTTTAACACGGAAATTCGCATTCAGATAAGATTTTCCCAGTCTATTTTTTCATCCTTGTAAAAATAAACGCTGTCCCTTTCGCCTACTTCGCGGATTTCCGGAGTAAAATACAACATCAGAAATGTGATTTGTGATATCATAGAGCTGTTAAAAAAGCAGCCTGAAGGCTAGGGAGGAATGCATATGATTCTTGAAAAAACAGCCTGCCTCGCTATAGGATACGTGTGTGGCATGTTTCTTACCGCAAATCTGGCAGCAAAGATTAAAACAGGGAAAACCGCATATGAGATAGGTTCAGGGAATCCTGGCATGGCAAATGTCATGAGTAATGTCAGCTTTTCAGCCGGAGTATTTACTCTGGCAGGTGATATACTGAAGGTTGTTCTGGCTGCTGTCATCTGCTATTTTCTTTTTCCTGATCTGACACCTGCTCGGCTGAATTTCTTTTACAGCGGAGTCGGAACCTGCCTTGGCCACAATTTTCCCATATACCATCCGACTAAGGGTGGCAAAGGAGTTACGACCACCTGCAGTACGATAGTGCTGTATCAGCCGATACCGGGCCTGATTGCGGATGTGGTTGGAATGCTTGTGGTTTTTAAGACTGGCCTGCTGCCAATCGGAGCAGTCATCATCCCACTTGTTTTTACACCCTATGCCTTCTACAAGGGTGGCGTAGAAGCCGGGATAATCAGCCTCCTACTCACTGTAATGATGTT
>JBJELA010000399.1:0-5090 GCA_051878915.1 Candidatus Weimeria sp. | reverse complement strand
CGTAAAATTCATTTTTCGTATTCAGGGTGATTTTTATCTCTGCAGACGGGATCATCGAATAATGCTCTATATGAATAAACACCGGCATCTCTTCGCCCTTTTCGACTGTGTCAGCGTCTGACTCAAGTGACACGTCTGTTTTGCCTGCCATCAGAAACAAAAGCAGTATATCCACCGCCCCGCCCGCAAGCGCGATAAGAAGCGCGACCATCAGAAACCAGACTCTGAAGTAATCGTACAGCACCAGAAGTACGAAAATCCAGAGAGCATAAACAATTATCCTCGGAATTTTAAGATGTATTTTCATAGTTCTCCTTTAAAGACTTATTACAGCCATTCTTCTCTAACAGCCTAAACGCTTTGGATCAGCTCATTCATCGCGTCATCCATGCTCATGCCCTTTGCCCTGGCGCGGGAAGACAGCTTTACCCTGTGTCCGAGCGTGTCCTTTACTACCAGCTGCACATCTTCCGCCGTCACAAAGTCGCGGTCATTTATGAAAGCCATGGCCTTTGCCATTCCAAGCATCGCGATCGTTCCCCTCGGCGATGCCCCCTGTGAAAAAATACCGCCCTGCCTTGTTTTTTCTACAAGAGTTACTATGTAATCGTAGATCTCGTCCTTAACATACATCTGGGCTATGGCATCCCTGATTATCTTTAGATCCTTTGCCGTAAGCACAGGACGTATCCGTTCTATCGGTTTCGACGCGTTGCCTTTTAAAAGCGCGACTGCGTCTTCATGTTCCGGGTAGCCCATCGAGAGACAGACCATGAATCTGTCGAGCTGTGACTCCGGAAGCATCTGCGTCCCTGAAGAACCATACGGGTTCTCCGTCGCTATAACTATAAATGGATCAGGAAGCTCTCTCGTCTCTCCGTCCACTGTCGCCGTTCCCTCTTCCATTACCTCAAGCAGCGCTGACTGCGTCTTCGGTGAGGTCCTGTTTATCTCATCCGCAAGAAACAGATTTGAAAACACCGGGCCCGAATGAAATTCAAAGGCTCCGGTATTCTTATCGTACATCGAAAATCCAAGTATATCACTCGGCAGGACATCAGGTGTGAACTGCACTCTCTTATAGTCGAGAGAAAGTGTTCTGGCAAAAGCCTTTGCCAGAGTTGTCTTGCCTACTCCAGGGATGTCCTCCATCAGAATATGTCCCCCTGCAATAACTGCAGCAAAGACCTTTTCTACAACATACTCTTTTCCTTTAATAACACTGTTTACCTGATCGCATACCGCCTGTGCAATCCTGTTCATTTTACCTCCTGCCCTTTCACTTTGTCACTTTCTTCAGATACTGCATTGACAGATAACCCTTGAAGCTCTTATATGTGACATAAGCCCAGTCTGTCTTTTTCGTTCCGGATGCCTTTGTCACCTTCACCTTTGTGCCCTTCGGCACTGATGTCAGAATGCCGCTGGTCTTGTCGGGCTTTTCACGCATAATAAGCGGATCCTCTTTGGTGTTCACCTTATAAGTGCCGGCATACTTCGTATAGAGCTTAAGTGATGTACTCTTGGTCGTGGTTGTAGTCGTTTTGGTTGTAGTCGTTGTGGTTGCAGTCTTCTTACTTGCTGAGCTGCCCGTAGAGCCTGTCGAAGAACTGCTGGATGAACCCGAGGCGCTCTTAGTGTCTGTATCATCAGCTGTACCGGCGCTGGCGGTGTCACTGTTCAGCGCGCCTCCGGCAGAGGGATTATTTGAAACAGTCTTCGGAGGCGCAGCCACGCTCTTATTATAAGCAGGGCGGAAGAACTTCCTGATGACTGTGCCCGCAGCAAGACTGTGTCCGTGGCTGTCCTTGTAGACTCCATTTACCAGAGAGACCTTTCCGCTGTAGTTGCCCTCTATCGACTGCAGGCTGTTTATCATAATACCGCAGTGAACCCAGGAATTTGTCACCGTGCAGTAATAGAATACCAGGTCACCGGCCTGCGGCGTGAATACCTCCGTCACGTTAGAATCGAGCAGCTTCTGATAGAGCCCTGCCACGCTTCCGTTAGCGGGTATCACATCAGACGCTCCTGACAGATATGCGCAGTCACTGATAAAATCCGCGCACCACGCTTCACTGTATCCCAGACTGGCCTTCGTCTTACCCTTCTGCGCCGTTGCGACGGCTACGATATCTGCCGCCTTATTACCTGACAGCACATAAGATCTGCTGTATTTCGCCGCCGCACTCTGTGTGGCATATGCATCCACCTTTGCCTGTGACAGCATCCCCGTCGCAAGTACAACTGATAAAATAACCGCGTATATCTTTTTCCCAGACATTTTCTACCTCATTTATGAAAAAAGTGACAGGTCCGTTTTTCATCCTTTGCAAAAATCAGACAGCTGAGTTGGTGTTCAATCGTCCGCACAGGTGCGTCTGCTTTGAACCCCCACAGAAGCATGCCGTGAATAATATTTACATTATATCAGATTTTTTCTCTCAATAAAACAGACTAATGCTCTTTTTCTGAATTTTTCTCATCGAACGGTATAGCATATTTTTTCTTATAGTGGTAAAATGTAAAAAGTTGTTTTATATAATTTTAAGAGACTTTATGGAGGCATTATGGGTTTCGAAGAAGAATACAGACAGAAACTGACTACCGCTGATGAAGCTGTAAAGTGTGTCAGAAGCGGCGACTGGGTTGACTATGGCTGGTGCGTAGGTACACCTGAGGCACTGGATAAGGCACTTGCAAAGAGAGCAGACGAGCTCGTTGATGTGAACGTCAGGGGCGGAATCCTGTTCCATGTACCGTATATAATGCAGGTACCTGACGCAGAGAAGCATTTTTCATATAATTCATGGCATATGAGCGGCGTAGAGCGTAAGATGCTCACTACCACTAATGCTTACTTCGCTCCGATCAAATATTCAGAGCTTCCAAGCTATTACAGAATTAACAACGCTACTCCTTCGAGAGTCGTAATGATTCAGGTAGCACCGATGGATAAGCACGGTTATTTTTCTTTCGGACCTTCAGCTTCACATCTCGGCGCTGTCTGTGAGAATGCCGAGGAGATCATAGTCGAGGTCAATAAGAACATGCCTCGCTGTCTCGGCGGTCATGAATCCGAGATTCACATCTCAAAGGTAAGCGCTATTGTCGAGGGTGACAATCCACCTCTTGGAGAAATGCCTGCAGGCGGTCCTGCTTCTGATATCGACAAAAAAGTAGCGCAGCTTATCGTTGACGAGATTCCGAATGGCGCGTGTCTCCAGCTTGGAATCGGCGGCATGCCAAACGCAGTAGGTTCTCTGATCGCTGAATCCGATCTGAAGGATCTCTCCGTACACACCGAAATGTATGTAGACGCGTTTGTAGATCTCGCCATGGCTGGCAAAATAAACGGTTCAAAGAAAAATATCGACCGTTACCGTCAGGTATACGCTTTCGGCGCAGGCACAAAGAAGCTCTATGATTATCTCGATGACAACCCGGAGTGCATGAGCGCGCCTGTTGATTATACTAACGATGTCAGAGTCATCTCCCAGATCGATAACTTCATGTCGATCAACAACGCCATCGATATCGACCTCTATGGTCAGGTAAACGGAGAGTCTGCAGGTACCCGTCAGATCTCAGGAGCAGGCGGACAGCAGGACTTCGTTCAGGGCGCATATCTGTCAGACGGCGGCAAGAGCTTCATCTGCATGTCATCCACCTTCACTGACAAGAAGGGCGTAGTACACAGCCGTATCCGTCCGACACTCGCTGAAGGTTCCATCGTCACTGGTACCCGTCCGCAGACCATGTATGTAGTGACAGAATACGGTAAAGTAAACCTCAAGGGACTTTCCGCCTGGGAGAGAGCCGAGGCTCTGATCTCCATCGCTCATCCGGACTTCCGCGACCAGCTCATTAAGGACGCTGAGAAGCTTCGTATGTGGAGAACCTCCAACAAGCGCTGATCAGCAGCATATATAAATGAGATAGTGCCAGGCACTGTTACAGAGCAGCTGCGTCATCTTCGATCACGCAGCGTTCTCATAACGGTGTCTGGCACTATTTTTTTAGAAAGCCTCTTTTCTTCTCTCCAGGCGGAGCTTCTGCCTCTTTTCCGCGCCAAGCCATTCAGCTTCTTCTCCCGGGCCATTTACCTCAAGGCCATACTTGACAGGGATCGGCCTGCCCTCAGGAGTAACTGACACATAAGTCAGATACGCGCGGTTTATCGGTGTGCGCATTCCCTCTTCATCTTCTCTGTAGGAGTCAACTCTGACTTCCATGGATGAACGGCCGACATGTGTCATTTTCCCTATCATGACTACCATATCATTCAGTCTTGCCTCGGCCTTGAAAGTCAGGTTGTCAACAGAAGCTGTGATCACCTCGTGCGCAGAGTGACGCATTGCTGTCATTCCGCCAACCTCATCGATCCATTCCATAAGCCTGCCGCCGAAGAGACGTCCCTGGCCGTTGATATCTATCTGCATCACCACATGGGTGACCTCCGATTTCGAAAGCTCGACCGTCTTTGTCGGGCGGTCATCATGATTTCCTAACTGACTCATTTACCATATACCTCGTGTGCAAATTTTCTCAAAACAGGAAGTGAGCGTTTTACTTTTTCAGTATCGATGCAGTACGCCAGTCTTACATAGCCCGGTGCTCCGAAGTTATCGGCCGGCACCATGATAAGGTCGTATCTGAGTGCTTTCTTTGAAAAAGCAACGGCATCGTCCTCAAGTGCCTTCGGGAATATATAAAAGGTTCCCTGCGGTCTCTCGACTTCAAAGCCTATGTCCTTCAGGGTGTCATAGAGCAGGTTCATATTCGTCTCATAAACCGAGAGATCCGATGTCATATCGATTACTGCTGAGACTCCGAGCTGTGCTGTCGATGAAGGGCAGTTGTGGCCGATACCACGGCTGATCTGTCCGAAAATATCCGCAAGAATGTCTGAGTCTGTTGCCTTCGGATTTACCGCGATGTATCCGATTCTTTCACCCGGAAGAGAAAGGCTCTTCGAGAATGAGTAGCATGAAAGCGTGTTATCGTAATACTTTGAAGGGTACGGGCATTTTTTGCCGTCGAATACGATCTCTCTGTACGGCTCGTCGCTTATAAGAAAAATATCATGT
>JBJELA010000398.1:0-5101 GCA_051878915.1 Candidatus Weimeria sp. | reverse complement strand
TGATCCAGATTCTTGTACCTGGTGCTGTCCAGCTCGTACTCCAGAATATCCTGGAACTTCACGTCCTTTCGTTTATAGCCGGGTGTGTCCGCATTTGCTATGTTGTTTGAAATGGCAGTTTCTCTGAGCCAGCTGGCATCAAGAGCCTTGTCCATTAAATTTACATAACTGAAAGCGTCTGATTTTAACATTTAGTTTCCTCCGCTTAGTTCCAAATGTACATTCATATACAAAATATATTATATTTTTATTTACAAAAAATTACAAGCTTTTTAACAAAAAAATAGTGGCATTTTGAAAAAAATGCCACATCATCTAGTTGTTTTATAAGATTACCGGTTCAAATGCTCTTTAAGCTTATCCAGTTCTCCGAATACCGCGTCGTTTAAAACCTTTATATAAGTACCCTTCATACCTGAGGACCGGGATTCGATAACTCCGGCTGACTCAAACTTCCTTAAGGCATTCACGATGACGCTTCTCGTAATCCCGACTCTGTCGGCGATCTTTGAAGCCACGAGGATTCCCTCCTTGCCGTCCAGCTCGTCAAAAATATGGATGATAGCCTGCTGCTCAGAGTAAGAAAGCGTATTGATCGCGGACTGCACATCGCTTACCTTTCTGTTCTCCTCAGCGTTTTCCTCATTTACCGAGCGCATCATCTCAAGTCCGACTACAGTAGTACCGTATTCCGCCAGAATGATGTCATCGATATCATAAGGATTCTGGTATCTGTAGATAAGCAGTGTTCCGAGTCTCTCTCCCGATATATCGATAGGAGTAACCAGAGCATTGTACTCCTTGATATCATCCTGCTCGAACCCTAAGGTCCCGAGGCTAACATTCTCTCTTGTAGACAGGATGCCGAGAAGTCTTTCATTCAGGTCGGAATTGATGAACTCTCCGACCTCATCCGTAAGAAGCTCCGATATATGATGGCCATCCTTATGAAGGCTTATTCCGAGAGCCTTTCCCTTTTTGCTGATGACCATGCACGATGAATCGAGGATCTCAGTCAGTACACTGCAGATGTCATTAAAGACAACCTTGGAATGATTGTTGTTGTGAAGAAGCTTGCCGATTTTTCTTGTTTTATCTAATAATTCTACGCCCATTTTTCCCTCTAAAAGTTAAAAAATTCTTTCAATAAAGAAAATTATACTCATTTTTGGATAAACATCAACCCTCGTCTGAATTTTTTTCTTCACTGTATCCACATTCCGGATCAGCACAGACAAGTTTATTTCCGCGGATAACCACATAACTGCCACAGCGCGGGCATTTTTTTGAAACAGGCTTCTGCCAGCTCATAAAATCACAGTCAGGGTAATCCTCGCAGCCATAGAACTTTCTGCCCTTCTTCGTCTTTCTGATGACTATATCCTTGCCGCACTTAGGACATTTGACTCCTATTTTTTCGAGATAAGGCTTTGTATTCCTGCACTCCGGGAAGCCAGGGCAGGCAAGGAACTTTCCATGAGGACCGTATTTTATAACCATGTGTCTTCCGCAGTTCTCGCAGATCACATCGGTCTCCTCGTCCTTTATCTCAACCTTCTCGAGCTTTTCTTCCGCGGTCTTTACCTCTTTTTCGAGATCAGGATAGAAATTCCTGATTATGGACTTCCACTGTACATCCCCGGTCTCCACGCCGTCCAGAAGGCTTTCCATATTTGCGGTAAAGGTCTTGTCTACTATCTCCGGGAAATTCTCGACCATGATCTTGTTTACTATCTCACCAAGCTCAGAAACAAAAATGCTTCTGCCCTCTTTTATGATATAGTGCCTCTTCAGGAGTGTCGATATGGTAGGCGCGTATGTAGACGGACGGCCGATACCGAGTTCCTCGAGCGTATGTACTAGAGACGCCTCTGTGAAATGAGGCTTAGGCTGGGTAAAGTGCTGCTTTGGATCAGTCTTTACAAGAGTCATCACATCGCCCTCTTCAAAAGCGCTCAGATCCTTTGCGGCCTTCTCTCCCTTCTCGTCCGCGTCCACATATACCTTTGAAAATCCGTCGAAGGTAACACTCGTGCTTGCGGCTGAAAAAGCGTATCCGGCGCATCCAAGCTTTACTGAAGTCGTTTCTGTCTTCTCCGGCGCCATCTGTGATGCCATAAAGCGCTTCCAGATGAGTGAATAGAGTCTGAACTGGTCTCTTGTGACCTTGTCCTTTATCTCTGATGGAAGGATGGTAAGATTTGCCGGCCTTATCGCCTCATGCGCGTCCTGGATATTTTTTCCTGAGCTCCTTGAGGTATCCTTTATTCCCAGATATTCCGTTCCGTATTCCTTTGAGATAAAAGCGGCAGCCGCAGCTCTTGCCTCCTCAGATACACGGGTTGAATCAGTTCTTAAGTAGGTGATGAGTCCGACTGTTCCCATGCCCTTTATTTCAACACCTTCGTAGAGCTGCTGCGCCACCATCATGGTTTTTGATATCGCAAAATTCAGAGCCTTTGAAGCCTCCTGCTGCATCGTGGATGTAGTAAACGGTAGAGGTGACTTAACGGACTTCTGGCTCTTTTTTACTGATTCAATGGTAAAATCACAGCCATCGATATCCTTTAAAATCTTATCCAGCTCTTCCTTTGACTCAATGGCCTCTGCCTTCTTCCCACTGCCATGGTATGAGGCGGAAAGCTTTTTTCTGCCATCGCCCTTTAAGTCTACGTCAAGAGTATAGTATTCCTTAGGTATGAACGCGTTTATCTCGTCCTCCCTGTCACAGATTATCCTTAAGGCTACCGACTGTACACGTCCGGCTGAAAGTCCTCTCTTGACCTTCGCCCAGAGCAGAGGGCTTATGCTGTAACCTACGATTCTGTCAAGAACACGTCTTGCCTGCTGCGCATCGACTAAATTCATATCGATGTCACGCTGATGATTAAACGACTCCTTTACGGCGTTCTTCGTGATCTCATTGAAAGTGATCCTCGAATAATCCTTGTCAGCGAGATTTAACGCAGGTATCAGATGCCATGAGATGGCTTCTCCCTCACGGTCGGGGTCTGTTGCAAGATAGATCTTATCAGCTTTTTTTACTTCCTTCCTGAGTGAGGCCAGAAGCTCGCCCTTGCCTCTTATCGTGATATATTTAGGCTCAAAGTCATTTTCTATGTCTATTCCGAGCTGGCTCTTCGGCAGGTCCCTTACATGCCCCATAGTAGCCACTATCGTATAATTTCTGCCGAGGAACTTTTTAATCGTTTTTACCTTTGTCGGAGACTCGACGATCACAAGATTCTTAGCCATTTTTTCAATCCTTTCATACTTTTGATCCGTAGCAGTTTTTTACTATACACCACAACATTTTGTTTTTCAAGTCTATTTTTTCAGAAATACACTTGAAAATCTTCTATTTTTCTGATAATGTAATATTATCTTTCATCAAATTACAGATCAGATCGTTTATTTTTCCGCGGCTTTATATGTTTAGTCAGGTTAAATCAGGGACGCTCCGCGGCCTTAAGGCGAGCGTCGTCACAGTAGAGGCAGATGTCAGTGAAGGTCTGCCTGTTTTTGATATGGTTGGAAGCCTTGCCGCTGAGGTCCGCGAGGGTAAGGAGCGCGTCCGCGCGGTTTTAAAGCTTATAGGCATGCCTCTTCCGGCCCGCCGCATCACTGTCAATATCAGCCCCGCGGACGAGAAAAAAAGCGGCAGCGGCTTCGACCTGCCGATGGCCTGTGCTGTACTTCTCGCCATGGGCTGTTTTAAGCCGGATTCATTTGACGATACCTTTGTTTCAGGCGAGCTTGCTCTGTCAGGCGATGTACTCCCTGTAAGAGGCATGCTTCCAATGCTGCTTTCCGCCAGAGAGGCCGGACTTACGAGGTGCATCATCCCGAAGGGAAATCTCAGTGAGGCCGCTCTGGTTCCGGATATGACGTCTGTTGGCGTCTCATCTGTCAGTGAGCTTATTGATTTTATCAGAACCGGAAAAGAACCGGTAAAGGCTGCAGAGCAGAATGCTGATGTCTGTGAAGAGAGGTACCTCGATTTTAAAGAGCTCCACGGGCAGAAGATCTCGAGGCGCGCCTGTGAGATAGCTGCCGCGGGAATGCACAACATGCTTATGTACGGGCCTCCAGGCGCCGGAAAGAGCATGATCGCCAGGTGCCTTCCTTCTATCCTTCCGCCGCTTACTGACGACGAGAAGCTCGAGCTGATGAAGATCTACAGCATCAGTGGAAAGAATAATTTTTCATATGACAGGATTATCAGGCCTTTCAGAAGTCCGCATCACACTGTAACCGCTATAGCCATGTCTGGAGGAGGCAATGCTGTAACTCCCGGTGAGATAACCATGGCTCACAACGGAGTGCTTTTTCTCGATGAGCTGCCCGAATTCAAGCGCGACGTATTAGAGGTCCTGCGCCAGCCACTCGAGGAAGGACATATAAATATCGTCCGGAACAGGTATCAGGAGGAGTACCCTGCTGATTTTCTGTTCGCGGCGGCGATGAATCCGTGCCGCTGTGGCTACTACCCTTCCGCACGCTGTACCTGCTCATTAAGCTCTATAAGGAGTTACCTCTCAAGGATCTCTCAGCCTCTCCTTGACCGTTTTGATATCTGTGTCGAGACCAAAAAAATAGGGATCACTGAGCTTCTGGGGGATTCCGGTGACGAGGATTCCGCCTCCATCAGGTCACGTGTCGTAGAAGCTTCAGGGATCCAGAATGAACGCTACAAAGATAAAGGCTACAATTTCAACTCCCAGGTGCCTTCGTCTGACATAGAGGAATACTGCCGGATGAGCTCTGAGATAAAGCAGTTTGTAACAGAGATGTTCGTAAAGCTCGAGCTTACCGCCAGAGGATATTACCGCATTCTCAAGGTCTCACGCACGATAGCGGACCTTGCCGGTGCTAAGGACATCTCGAAGGAACACATCGCGGAGGCGTGTTTTTTCAGGACAATAGACCGCAGATTCTGGGAGGCAGCACTATGATGACAGAAGAATACGCCTTTGCGTCTACGAGATGTTTTACCAGGGGAAAAAAGAGAAAGCTGTTAGAGATCTTCCCGACTGTATCAAAGCTTCTTGAAGCCCCGGATGCCGGTATTTTACACTACGGGATAGTCTCCAGAAAGGAG
>JBJELA010000397.1:0-5114 GCA_051878915.1 Candidatus Weimeria sp. | reverse complement strand
AGGAATAGAGCTGATCGATAACGAGCATAAGAAGCTGTTCGATATCATGGGACGGGTAAACGCGCTTATCCACAATGAAGACCTGTATGACAGGTTTGATGAGATCCTGAATCTGATTGATGAGCTGAAGGATTACACAGTTTTTCATTTTTCTGATGAGGAAAAGCTGATGGAGGAAAATGGCTATCCCGCGCTTGAGGCACAGAAAAAAGCGCACAGGGGTTTTGTCGAGAAGCTCGAGGAGATAAATCTCGAAGAAGTGGACGAGGATCAGGAGGCCTATCTGAGTGATCTGCTTGAGTATCTGCTGCACTGGCTGACAGGACATATTCTCGGAATGGATAAAAAGATCGGTGAATTTCTCGCGAAAGCCTGAAAGCTCAAGCATTACGGCGGGCAGGGCAGATAGATCTGCCCCGCCCGATTTACATGGATCGCATAAAATTAGTATGCTGCGTAACCCAACTCTTTAAGCCCGAAGCCGAATTTTGCCTTCAGAGCAGCGTCTTCATCATCAAAGGCTGCTGCGGCGGCGGCAGAGGCCTGATCGGACACTGATACGTCAGTATCTGTCACAAATCCAATAAATCCGCTTAATCTGGCGCCCTTCGTATATGAGGCAGGATCAAAATTCTGTGTTGTCACAGCTGTCAGTCCGATAAGCCTGAACAGATCATAATCCTTCTTAATGCTGCCTGGATCCAGATCAGAGACACTGTCCATATCTATAGATTCTGTCAGCTGGTCAAATGCCTTGTCTGAATCAGATTCATCTCCGCTGAAAGAATCTTTCAGATAGCTGCCGAACGCCCCTGAAGCGCTGAGGTAGCTTATTCCCAGACTGCCGCCATTTCCGTCAAGTCCGTTGACGATGGATTTCACGCCGTCTGTATCATACTTCATCCAGATGAATGCGATCGAATGGTCTCCTGGATACATGGCAATTATCGTAGAAGCGTCATTTCGAAGATAATATGAGTCTTCATCTGATTTTTCCGCATTATACAGATACTCGCAAAGTTTCACATAACTACTGTTATTAGAAATACATACGTCAATATCGCATTTATAAAGTTCATCTGCCACCTGGCAGCAGAGCTCGGTCGAGCCGCTTCTGACAGCCTCTATACGGGCTTTGGTTCTTGATTTTTTAGTGATCTTTACAGGTTCATTGTCTTTGTCATCACTGATTTCTCCGACATACCACTTTATGGTTGATTTTTTTGGTGCGTTTTTAAGAGAAATGTCGTAAGTCTTTCCCTTTTCAGTAATGAACAGGGAAGTCACACTCAGCTTCGGTGCTGCTTTTTTCGTCTTTGCGCAGGCGTTAACCCCTCCGAATGCAGGAAAAACAAGCAGTACAGCCAGCGCAAGAGCTACAGCTCCCATAAATCTTTTTTTTGTTTTCATTTTAGCCTCCTTTTTTATTAGAAAAAATGAAATTTCAGGCAGTCAGCCTGAAATAGATAACAACATTATAATAAACTATCCGGCTATTTATTTCAAGAAATTTTATAATTTATTGACTTTTCAGGAGAAAAGTGTTAATATACAACCTGTTGCATAATATGATACCGAGGTCATGCTGATGACCACAGGATCATTATTTCAGGAGTTATGAGATGGATCCGGAAGAGTTCGTTATCGAGCGGCTTATGCTGCGGATAGGAAACACAATTAACAACATCCGCATAAAAGACCTGAAGGAGTCAGATCTTACGCCGGCGCAGTCAGAGACCATTCTTTTTTATGGACGGTTCCCGGGCAGCAGTATCCGGGAGCTGGCAGGGTATCTGATGGTGACTCATCAGGCAGCCAGGAAGCTGGTGGACAAGCTCAGGAAGAAGGGAATCCTCAGATCATGCGTATCTGAGGAGGACAGGAGATATACGAGCATATATCTGACGGATACAGGGGAAGATCTTTGTCTGCAGCTAAAAAAAGGCGGAACCTCCACAGGAAAGGATATAACTGAAGGTTTTTCAGAGCAGGAGAAGCGTGAGCTCAGAGACTACCTGCTGAGGATCGAGAATAATCTCGGCAGGTAATAATGTCTTTTTTTGCTGCAATATACAACCAGTTTTATTTTTTAGAAAGGAAATGCATAATGAAAAAAATGACAGTACAGCGGTATCTTCTGTTTGCGGCCGGTGTCCTTCTGAATGGATTCGGTGTCGCATTCATTACAAAAGCGGAGCTCGGGACAACACCTATCGCGTCGATCCCATATTCACTTTCGCTTATAGTTCCGCGTTTGTCTCTTGGAAATTTTACGATTCTTGTAAGTCTGATCCTGATCGCACTGCAGGCTCTTATCCTGAAGAAAAAGGCAAGGCCTCTCGATATTATTCTTCAGATACCGATCAGTTTCCTGTTCGGATATGTAATCGACCTTTCGATGCTGCTGCTCAGGGGATTTAATCCTGACAGCTACCCGGCAAGACTGGTATCGATACTGATCGGATCTGTTATTATTGCGTTCGGAGCGTACTTTGAGGTGACAGCTGATGTGACGATGCTTCCGGCTGATGGTTTTACCAGGGCGATCTCAAGGGTAGCGGACAAGAATTTCGGCACGATAAAGCTGATCACGGATTCTTCGCAGGCCGCGATCGCGCTGATACTTGGACTTATTTTCATGGGCAGACTCGCCGGTGTAAGAGAAGGAACGATCATCGGAGCGCTGCTTATCGGAAATCTGGTAAAAATAATAGGCAGGACTTTCAGACTCGAAAGAGTATTTGACACCTGTCAGACGCAGTAAATTCCGGGCCGCCGCTGTGCGGCTCTTTTTTTGTGAATAAATCTATGTTAAAATATTGCCGGCGCCTGATAAAAAGGTGTCTATTGAAAAACAGGAGGATATTCCAGATGATAAAGTGCCTGATAGTGGGAGCCGGGGGAGCAATAGGAGCAGTTGGCAGATATCTGATCGGGCTGCTGCCGATGAATCCGGAGAATGGATTTCCAGTCAAGACTTTTCTTATTAACGTGATCGGATGTTTTATCATAGGTATTGTGGCTGCTCTTGCAGACAAAAACGCGATGAATCCTGAGCTGGTGATGTTCATCAAGGTCGGGATCTGTGGAGGCTTTACTACTTTCTCTTCATTCGCGCTTGAAACCGAGGGACTACTGGCAAAGGGTACTACAGGAGTGGCTCTTATGTATGTGATCCTTAGTCTGGTCTGCGGGGTCCTGGCAGTATTTGCCGCTGAGAGGCTCGTGGGCTGAACCGGTATGAAGATAGTTACCCTTTCTGATCATCTGAAAGATATTTACGGACAGAAGATATACAAGCTCTCGCTTTCTGCAGGCTGCACCTGCCCGAATCGTGACGGTACTTTAGGAACAGGAGGCTGTACTTTCTGTTCAGCCGGCGGCTCAGGAGAGTTTGCCGAGAATATTTTTTCAGAAAAAGATACAGACATACAGATTGAAAACGCTAAAAGACGTATAGCAGCCAAGCTTCCAGCTGATATCAGTCCGGAAGACAGGAAGTATATAGCGTATTTTCAGTCATATACAAATACCTATGGAGATACTGAAAGACTGCGCAGTCTGTACGAAAAAGTGATCAGAAGAGATGATATAGCGGTCCTCTCAATCGGGACCAGACCTGACTGCATAGACGACGAAAAGCTTAGGATGCTTTCTGATCTGAACCGTATCAAGCCTGTGTGGGTGGAGCTCGGCCTGCAGACTGCCCATGACAGGACAGCTGAGCGGATACACAGAGGATACAGGACAGATGTTTTCAGAGAGTGTTTTTACAGACTGAAAAAATCAGGTCTTGAGGTTGTAGTCCACATCATCTTAGGGCTCCCGGGTGAGACAAGGGAAGATATGCTTGATACTGTGCGCTTCCTGTCTGATCTGACGCCAGGGATAGACGGCATTAAGATCCAGATGCTTAATATCCTGAGGGGCTCACAGCTGGCAGAAGAGTATCAGAAACACCCGTATCCTCTGATGAGTATGGAAGAATACACGAATCTGGTGGTCGACTGCCTTAAGATCCTGCCGGAGAATATCGTGATACACAGGATGACAGGTGACGGTCCGAGATCGCTTCTTATCGCGCCTCTGTGGGTGACAGACAAGAAGCGTGTCATGAATATGCTGCATAAGAAGATCGGGAACGCAATCAGAGATTTATGAGGTGATGATATGATAGAAAAAGAAGCACAGTGGCCCGGCCCGGAGGGCCTGATACCGGCTCTTCCAAAGGATGCATCTAATGCCAGCTGGCATACAAGGAAATATCTGGATGAGATACTTATCGAAGAGCGGATTATCGGCACAAAGGTGGCTGACATTTCGATGGAACTCTGGGGAAGAAAATTCTCGTCTCCGATAATGATGCCGGCTTTCTCACATCTGAATAAGGCGGGGCTCGATCATGAACCCATGGAGGAGTATGCTCTGGCTGCGAAGAATCTCGGTCTTGTAAACTGGGTTGGTATGGAGCCGGATGATGAATATGAAAAAATCGCCGCTGTCGGAGCTGATACTATCCGCATAATAAAGCCTTTCGCTGATCATGAGAAGATCCGCCGTCAGATGGCATTTGCGGCAGAGCATAAGGCGTTTGCAGTAGGTATTGACATAGATCACAGTATCGGGACAGATGGAAACGTCGATGTGGTCGATGGTGAAAAGATGGGGATTCTGACTGCAGATGACATAGAGGGCTTTTCTGAATATGCACATAAGCTTGGTGTACATTTTGTGGCAAAAGGAGTTCTGAGCACGAGAGATGCTCTGGCCTGTGAGAGGGCACATGTCGATGCGATTGTGGTGAGCCATCACCATGGCAGGCTTCCGTTTGCGGTTCCGCCTGCTATGATACTCCCTGATATTAAAAAGGTCTCCGGAAAAATGAAAGTTTTTGCTGACTGTTCTGTAGACGACGGAAGGGACGCATATAAGCTCATGGCATTGGGAGCTGATGCGGTGTCGACAGGGAGAGCCATTCTGCCTGGCCTTTTAAAGGATGGGACACCTGCGGTAGAAGAGAAGATGCGCCAGATGAACAACCAGCTGAAAGAGCTGATGGGCTATACCGGAGTGCCAACCATATCAGATTTTGATCCGACAGTCCTCTGGTAATT
>JBJELA010000396.1:0-5114 GCA_051878915.1 Candidatus Weimeria sp. | reverse complement strand
TTTATAAAAATATAATAGTATTGCTTAATATCCTACCTACCGTATGAACAGTAACTCTTCTTTCGATTTTTTGCGATTAGTTATTGACAACTGGTTCCCAATCACTTAAAATATAATTACAAGGAAAAAGCAGCAATGTTTTTGCAAGGGCCTTATCGAGAGATCGGGCTCTATTTTTCTGTCCAGAACTCCTACAGATACCATCAAAGGTGTCTGCAGGAGTTTTTCTATTTCACTCGTAAATGGTATATATCCTGTCCTCTATACAAATTCCGTATATTTTAAAATACTTGAGAGTTGCTATAAAAAAGAAAAGAGGTTATAATGATAACAGAACAGAAAACTCTATCTACTAATATGTGACGAAAGGAAAGCATGGAAACTTTATATGAGTACTTGTTAGATAACTATAAAGAGAATGAGCCGATTTTCCTTGCAAATCTTCAAATTGATGGGATGACACGTACGAATATCCGACAGCGAATCAAGAAACTGACAGATGCAGGTAAAGTAAAACGCTTTGACAATGGAATATACTTTTTACCGAAAAAGACAATTTTTAAGTCAGGCTCACAGCTTGCACCGGAAAAAGTGTTGGAATATAAGTATCTGAGGGATAAAGATGAACGCTGTGGTTATGTAAGCGGGCTGATGTTCTTTAATCAGATTGGACTTACTACGCAGGTTCCTATGATGTATGAGGTTGTGTCAAACAAGGCAACAAATGATTATCGAGAAACATCTCTGGCAAAATCTCGTGTGATCGTGCGAAAGCCGAAAGTGCCAGTGACAGAGAAAAATTATAAGGCTCTTCAGTTTCTGGATATGCTGAAAGATGTAGACGTATACTCAGAAGTGACAGGAAAGTCTTTGCAGGATCGACTGTATAGCTATATGAAAGAAGCGGATTTGAGAGTTTCGGATATGGAACCATATTTTGCTTATTATCCAGATAAGCTATATAAAAATCTGGTGGAAACGAGGGTAATCTTTAGTGGCGTATTTGCATAATGACAGGGAACAATTTCAAGATGCAATATATCTGGCGTATGACCGGACTGGAATTATGGTACAGGCAATCGAGAAAGACTACTACGTGACGATGCTACTGAAACTTTTGTCGGATAAGATTCCATATATTGTTTTCAAGGGTGGTACATCACTCAGTAAATGCTACAATGTCATTAAAAGATTTTCGGAAGATATTGACATAACTATCGACACCACGATTTCACAGGGACAGAAGAAAAAAGTAAAACAGGCAATTGTGGATTCAGCAGATGAATTGGGTATTGTGATTGAAAACCTGGAAGATACACGAAGCCGTCGTGACTATAACCGTTATGTGATTGCTTATGATTCGGTGATTGCAATGGAGAGTACTGCACTGAAATCGGCGGTACTGCTGGAAACGTCTTATACAGCAGTATCGTTCCCAACAGTTTTGCTTCCGGTACACAGTTACATTGGAGATATGATGGAAAAAGAAGCTCCAGATGCAATTGAGGATTATATGCTGGCTCCGTTTGAGATGAAGGTGCAAGGGATTGACCGCACACTTATAGACAAGGTTTTTGCTGTGTGTGACTATTATCTGGAAGGAAAAGTGACGAAGCATTCCAGACATTTATATGATATTTATAAACTTCTTCCACTTGTGGCTCAGAATGAGAACTTCAAAGAACTGGTACATGAAGTTCGAGAAGTTCGTTCACATTCCAGCATTTGCCCATCGGCGGCAGCAGAGGTGGACATACCAAAGTTGATTGAAAAAATCATAGAAGAAAAAGCATACAAATCAGATTATGATGCACTGACTACTCAGCTTTTGGAGGAGAAGGTGTCGTATGATACCGTGATCGATGCGTTGAAGCAGATTGCAGAAAGTGACTGCGCTTTTACTTAGCGCTGTAATGATAATAACTACTGCTGTGGCTTTGCCTGGCACTGTTGCAAAGGCTGATACAGTAACGAGTAATGGACAGTTCAATACATCACTTTCTGTTCATGTAACGCTGGGTGGATCCAGATATTCTTTCTATGCTACAGATGATGGATATGGAAATGTTACTTTTTCAAAAGCAATTGCCAGAGATGGCACTCCGGTAAACATCAAGACCAAAAAGGGCAAGAGCATCAAGAAATTCTATTTCACTGTTCAGCCGTACGTCAGTGACCCGTTTGGTGGAAAGCATTACGGAACGACCTCTGCGGTAAAGGCGCAGAGCTTTAAGATCAATTAATTAGGTTCGGTATGGCTCCGGGCGTCCGCAGGATATATTTTCCTTGCGGTCGCCCGGTTTTTATATTAAGATAGTAGTCATGAAGACTGATATCGCGAAGCGGTCGGAAGAGAAGGACCTTATCAGAAAGCTTGAGGGCATGGCTGAGGTTCTGCTTCTGACCGTGCTCTATTTTTATATATGGAAAAGCCGGTACAGCGTCATGTACGTGCGTACCTTCTACGGCCGCGGCCGTATAGTCATGATGGGCATTTATTTTATCATTATGTATGTCATCATGTATCTGACTGAAGGACTGCGCTTCGGGAACCTGAAGCTGTTCGACATTGTGGTTTCACAGTGGATTTCTGTCCTCGTGACGAATTTTATCACGTTCTGGCAGATCTGCCTGATCCTGAATGTCATGACGAACCCAATCCCGATGCTGTGGCTTACGCTTCTGGACTTGGGGATTACTGTGGCGCTGCCGTTTATTTTTACATGGATCTACCATCTGACGTACGTCCCGCGCGACATGGTCTTGGTCTACGGCAAACGGAACGCGCAGAATCTGCGGTTTAAGATTCTCGAGCGCCCGGACAAGTACGCCATCACTTCCATCATCAGTTCTTCTGAACCCTTTGACAAAATAAAAGATCAGCTCCTCTCTCACGACGCCGTGATCATCAACGATGTGCCGGCTGAGATCAGGAACGACATCCTGAAATTCTGCTACGAGAAGGATATCCGGACGTATATCGTGCCGAAGATCTCCGACGTGATCATTGGCGGGGCTTCAAATATCAATCTTTTCGACACGCCGCTGCTCCTCGTAAGGGGGACTGGCTTAAGCATCGGGCAGAAGGCTGTGAAGAGATTCTTAGATATCGTCTTAAGCGCGCTGGCTGTCGGTGTGCTTTCCCCGGTGTTTCTTATCACTGCGATCGCCATCAGGGCTGAGGATGGAGGGAGCGTATTTTTCAGGCAGAAGAGGGTGACGCGGGATGGCAGGATTTTTACGATCCTGAAGTTCCGCAGTATGCGCGAGGACGCTGAGAAATACGGCGCGCAGCTGACTGTCGAAAACGATCCGAGGATTACCCGTGTCGGCCGTTTTATCAGGCGCTGCCGTATCGACGAGCTGCCGCAGCTTTTCAATATCATCCGCGGTGACATGTCTATCGTCGGGCCGCGTCCCGAGCGTATTGAAAATTATGAGCTCTATGAGAAGGAAATCCCTGAATTCAAATACCGCACGAAGGTCAAGGCCGGACTGACCGGCTACGCGCAGGTCTACGGCAAGTACAACACGACTGCCTACGACAAGCTGCGTCTGGACCTGATGTACATCGAGAACTATTCGATCATCCTTGACATCAAGCTGGTGCTGATGACGTTCCGCACGCTGTTCCAGAAGGAGAGTACGCAGGGGTTTGAGGAGAGCTTTCTGGAGAAGAAGTAGCGTGCAGGTCAGCTGGATCTGACTGGCATGGTGTCTCTGTATGGTGAAGCTGTCGGGCTGAGGTAATGCTATGATAACAGCGTCGGTTGTGCTGTATAAAACTCCGCGGGAGCAGATTGATACTATAATAAGAAGCTTTCAGCCGTCTGAAGACAGACGGCTGGTTTTTGTGGATAATTCCGGGGAAAATGGGGATTTTTTCACGGGGCAGCAGGCTGGTCATATGACTTCAGAATGCGAAAATGCCTCGGATTATATAGAATATTTTTCTACGGGGAGAAACTTAGGCTATGGTTCTGCCCATAATATCGCGATTAAGAGGGCTATCGAGCTTGACAGCGAATTTCATGTCGTTTTAAATCCAGATCTGTCTTTTGAGCCGTCTGTTATCGATGAACTGGCGGATTACGCCCGCGCGCATGAGGATGTAGTATATATGCTGCCGGAGGTGGTGAATGAGGCAGGAGAGGTCCAGCATCTCTGCAAGCTGCTGCCGACGCCGTCGGACCTTATTTTTCGCAGGTTCCTGTCATTTCTGCCTTCGGCCGCCGCGAAGAACGACAGCTATGTGCTTCTGAATTCCGGCTATGACCACATCATGAATGTGCCGTGTCTTTCGGGCTGTTTTATGTTCATGCGGACTGCGGCGCTCGCGAAGTACAACCTGCTTTTCGACGAGAGGTTTTTCATGTATTGCGAGGATTTTGACCTGATGCGCCGGCTGCACAGGATAGGAAAGACTATCTACTATCCACTGGTGCGGATCACGCACCATCATGAGCGCGGCTCTTACCATTCCCTGAAGATGCTCTGCCATCACACGGCCAGCGCCATCAGGTATTTCAATAAATACGGCTGGTGGCATGATCCGGAGCGCAACCGGGTGAATGCGGAGACTGAGCGTGAGATCGCTGATTCTGCGGGGATCTGAGGCCGTTTTCTTACATACATTTTACTTGACAGTCAGCCCTTTGAAATGATAGAAAAAAGTTATCAGTAAATTTTTCTATTTTTTTGGAGGAAAGATGAAACACACAGAAATGAAAAAATCATCAAAGAAGCTTGCACTGTTGACCGCGTTTATTATGGCGCTTTCGGTATTTGCCGCCGTGCCGCCTGCAGAGGCATTCGCCGGAAGCACTGATAAGGAAACCTTCTATTACTTTGAAAACAGCGAAATATTAAATTCGTACACCATTTCTATCGGGGCGACAATCACATCAGTCAGCAGCTCAAAATCTTCAGTTGTGAAGTGCTCAAAGGACAGCAGCAGTAAATACAGGGCTGATCTTCAGATGATGAAGCCTGGAAGCTCAACCGTAACTATCAGCTACAAGAATTATAACGGTAAAACAGCAGCTAAAAAATACAGCATCACTGTAAAGAACGGTTCTTCTGTCTGCTCCTTCGGGACTCCGGCACCTATTCCC
>JBJELA010000395.1:0-5172 GCA_051878915.1 Candidatus Weimeria sp. | reverse complement strand
AAGCCCTCTGTAGCTGGCGCGATCCTGCACAAGGATTTCAGAGGTCTGTGTCCTGTTTTCCAGGATCAGCTGCATGTTGCCGGGGATATCATTGCGGGGCCCCTCCTGCCAGAAAAGTACATTGCGGTTTTCACCGCAACTGAGCTTTTCACTGGCAAAAAGCGGAACAGACAGTGAGTTATAAAAAATTCTCCCGCCTTCCCAGCCTGATCTGCGGATCATCTCTGTCAGAAGCTCGGTCCTGTTTTTATAGAGTCTTGTCTTTCCATGGCTTTCCACGAGAATATCCTTTGTCACGAAGTTTTCCGTGACGCGTTCCCTTCCGTCACTGTCGAACCATGTTCTGCAGAATTTCTGCCCGCTCTTGTTAAATACTGTCCGGGAATACAGTCTCCCATGGCTGTCATAGTGATCAGTGCAGCGTACCTGGCCAGTCTCATTCAGCCAGTCCACCTCACTTACAAGCCTTGCCTCTGATCCCTGAAAAAATATCCTCCCCCTGAGACGGTTCAGATCCCTTATCTCTCCGCCTGCATTGCTGGCAGTTATCTCCCAGTAATCAGGAATGTCTATCTGATCAAAGAATCTCGGCCTGCCGGAGACGTCGGTATTTTTTCCGGACGACATGTCATCCGCAAACCAGCGGAACATCGAAGTAACCCTGTCTGGAAGGAATCCATTGTCGTTTACGCAGATTATCTCTCCAGTAAAACCCGCTGCAGTAAACGAGTCTGTCAGAAGCCTGGCCGGTTCATCAAAACTGTCAAGGATAAGCACCCCGTTTTTTCCGCTGTTCATCCTCCTATCACCTCTTTCCACTTCTGCATTACCTGTTCAGTCAGGTAGGCTTTTGCTTTCTGATAGGATCTTCTATGGAACGAATCCCTGTCAGCCTCTCTGAAATATCTGACTATGCCATTTTTCAAAGCTTCTATGTGCTCCTGATCTGACATCTCATCATTCACCGGGATCAGATATCCGTTCTTTCCGTCATCGATGAATTCAGGATTTCCGTACGGCACATCAAAACCTACTATTGGAAGTCCGCTTCCTACAGCCTCCATCAGGCTTAGTCCGAAGCCTTCACTTGTTGAGCCTGACAGGTAGAGCTCGTAGTCCTTATAGACACCAGTCATATCATGCTGTCCCATCAGTCTTACATAGCTGTCGGCTTTTTCTCGTTTGATCTGACTGCGAAGCGCGCTCTCACATACGCCCTTGCCATAGATATCAAGATTTATTGAAGGTATCTCTTCCCTGGCGCGGATTACCGCTTCTATCACCCAGTCAAGATGCTTTTCCGAAGCCAGTCTTGAAGCAGTGACTACAGAAAACGGCCTGCGGCTCTTTTCAGGATAACGCAGTTCACCAAGGCTTCCGACCGGAACGGTGACTATCTCCGGAGCTTCGCCTACATATTTAATGAACTGCTTTCTCATCAGATCCCGCTGCGCGTCTGTCGATGTGATAAAAAAGCTGATATGGCGGTACATGTCAAATGAATACTCGTAAAAGTTATTCCAGAGAATATGCTCGTCGGTAGTGCCGGACGGACTGTAGTGCTCGGCGTGCACGACTATCCCTACTCTCGCGTCTCCGCAGTTCTGCAGGATTGCCTGCCCTATTCCGGTCGTCCTGTCTATTATCACCGTATCATCTGAGGTCAGATTCATAGACCGCACCATATATCCTGTCAGCTCTTCCTTCGAGTAACAGAAATGATCCGGAAACCTGTACATCACATCATTATCATCTGTGATCTCCTCATAGGCTGTCGTACCGTCTGTATTGAAAAAACGTCTGAGATACAGATGCGCCTTACCGTTTAACGGCGCATAGTATTCAGAGTAAATTTTTGTATATGTAAAATAGTCCTTTCGGATCAGATATCCCCGGGACACATATTCAACACGGTGGAGACGCTCGCTCTTTTCATCCACAAAATACAGAGTCAGGAATTTCTGCTGGTCAGGAAAATCAAGCCAGCCTGTCCTCCCCTTTCTTTTCAGCTCAGCTCCTGAAGTATCGATGGTTTTCAGAAAATCCTCAAGCGTATAGCTGACAGGCGCTGTCTTTACATCTGTAAAAAAGGTGTAGAGCCAGATGATCTGATCGTCGCTGAATCCGAGATTTGCCGTAAAATGCTCTATATTTTCCTGCGGAAACATATCTGTAAAAACAAACCGGGAAGGAATCCCGAGTTTTCTGAATATCCGGGCCCGGTAAGCCTGGGCGTATTCCACGCCGCTCGAGGCCCAGCCGATCCCCAGATTAAAGTTTACGACCATCAGATCCCTCCTCATGATTATGGGAAAATAATACTCATCTTCCCGCTTTTATCTTTCTGTACCTCACCAAGGAAGAAGTTTCTGGATATATTTTTCCTGGTGACGATCTTCATATCCTCGAAAGCGCTGTAGGCTTCCCTGCTGTACTCAAAGATCGGGTTTCTCTGCGCGCTGCCTCTTGTCGTTATGGCTACAGCGAGCTGCTGCAGATAATCGACCTCATCTACCCAGCCATCATCGAGGGCTGTGAGGATGCACTGCCTGGTATATTCCGAAAACTCATCTTTGCTGGAGAATGAATTCTCCTTCATATTCATGAGCCTCTTCGCAAAATGCTCCAGATGTATCAGCAGCATCTTCTTATCCTCTTTGCCGTTTTTTCCAACGCTTAAAGCCGCAGGATCCATTTCATAGCTCAGGTTATCGAGAACAAACCGCTTCAGCTCGCTGTCAGTCAGATGATCATGTCCATATACGAAATCCCTGAGATTATCATGGATTATGCTGTTAATAGTTTCTTTTCCCACATCGGATTTGTCCAGAAGCTTGTTCCTTGCGGAATAGAGGATCTCCCTCTGTCGGCGCATGATCTCATCATAACGGACAGACTGCTCTCTTGACGAGACTCCCTGTTCTTCCTTTATCTTCTGTGCTCCGTCGATAATCCTTTTCAGCTTCCACTGCGGGACATGGCGCTTTCCATCGATATATTCAGTAGCCCTTTCTTCGTCCATGGCCATGACCACCTCGTCCTCAAGTGAGACGAAGAACTGCGAAGAGCCCGGATCTCCCTGTCTTCCTGCGCGGCCTCTGGCCTGACGCTCCAGGCGGACATTTTCCATCCTGCCGATTCCTATTACAGCCAGACCGCCGAGCTTTATTACCTCGCTGTCCGGATGAATATCAGTACCTCTACCGGCCATACCTGTTGAAACAGTTACCGCGTCCTTTTTTCCGGCTGCGGCAATGATCTCGGCCTCCCAGTAGGCATTATCGGCATTTAAGACGCTGTGTGGAACACCATTTTTCACCAGCATTTTTGAAAAAATAAGAGTGTCCTGTATGGTTGCTGTAACGATCAGTACAGCCTGCCCCGTTTTGTGACGCGCAAGCGTCTCTTTCAGCGCGGCCTCATACTGCTCCTTTGCGGTGACAAAATAGCGGTCCGGCCTGTCGATCCTCTGCACCTTCCTGTTTGGCGGCACGACCATGACCTTTTTATGGTAGATCGACCAGAGCTCACCTTTCGCATCGGAAATAGTTCCGCTCATTCCACACATCTTCGGGAACATAAGGAACAGGTTCTGGTATGTGATAGAAGCGACCGACCTCTGCTCCTGTGAAAGCTTCAGATGCTCCTTCTGCTCGATGGCCTGATGTTCTCCGCCTCTGAGCTTCATTCCGGGGAGACTTCTTCCTGTACTGTTGTCGATCAGGACTATTTCTCCATTATCCGAAACTATATAGTCATCCTGTCTCTTGAAGATAGCGTGTGCCCTGAGCGCCAGCGTGACGTGACGGTTCAGCTCGAAGTTCTCATGAGCGAAAAAATTGTCGATGCCGAAGAATTTTTCAGCATACTTCACTCCACGCTCAGTCAGCCATGCGGACTTTTCACCAGTCTTGTAATCCCTGTCTTCCTTAAGCGTAGATACGAAAAAATCCGCCATCTGATACAGGTTTGACTGCACCCTTGGAGATCCTGAAATTACGAGAGGCATCTGGGCGCCGTCAAGCAGCACCAGATCCGCTTCATCTATAATGATAAAATAAAAGTCCCTTAAAAACCTGTCTTCCGCTCTCTTGACCAGATTATTCAGCAGGTAGTCAAAGGCCAGGACAGAGTGAGTCGTGTAGAGCACATCTGCCTTATAATTTTCACGTTTCTGATCGTTCGAGATGACATCGCCCGGCTTGTCGCTTACGCCGGCCTTCTCTGTAAGCCCCATGAATTCAAATACAGGACGCATTTCCGCCGCGTCTCTGTATGCCAGATACTCGTTCGCGGTCACCAGAATAGTACTCTTTCCCGTCAGAGCATTCAGATAGAGAGGCATGGTAGCAGTAAGAGTCTTGCCCTCTCCGGTGTTCATCTCAGCGAGATACCCGAGCTCCATAGCGACAGCTCCGTATATCTGCACATCATACGGATATTTGCCCAGTACACGTCTGTCTGCTTCACAGATGGCTGCATACGCCTCAGGGAGCAGAGAATCGAGCGATCTTCCGTTTTTCAGCTGCTCCTTGAGACGGGTTGTCTCGCCCTTAAGCATTTCATCAGTCATCCGCCTCATGCCGTCAGCCTGAAGCTTGACCTGATCTATTATTGATTTTACCCTACTATCTGACATCCTGATCCATTCTTTCTGAAATCGTAAAAGAGTGAAAATGCAGGGAGTGCGCCCCTGCGCAGATAAGCTGCACCTCGTAGCTGTACGCCTTAAGCGGACACTTGAAATCCAGCTCCTTGCCCTCTACTATCATCCCGTCGGCTTCCTCTCCGTTTTTTGCGAAAAATACCAGCCTCAGAAACACTCCGCCAGGCACATTGCTGTCGATGTCGGCTGAGATATGGTAGTCTCCCTCTCCATCTATTATGGGAAGAGCAGGCTCTATACGCTTTGCCTGGAAATTCACCATGGAATACCAGGTCTTTATCACTGTTCCAGGCGGCATAAGCTCATTCTTAAAATATACGTCTTCCTTCGATAGAAATTCTATCTGGCTTCCGTACAGGTAAGTGTCACTTGAATATTCATCCCAGAATATCTTCCACTTCATGTCGTAATTTTTTATTTCATTACTGTTCTCTGCCATATATATCTTCAAGCACCCTTCTGTACTGTGTCAGGAACCATTTGACAATTCCACTCGTGTCATCATT
>JBJELA010000394.1:0-5188 GCA_051878915.1 Candidatus Weimeria sp. | reverse complement strand
CGATGCCGCATACGGATACGCGTATTCGGATGAATCAGAAAAAGCTGCCGGAGAGATCATTTATAATCTGGCGGACCGCAGGATGTATGAGATGAAGTTTCAGTCAAAGAAAGGGAGGGGCTTATGATGGAAAATGAAGTTTCAAAATCCTTCCGTGTCAGGATATTTCTGTTTATAGCTATCGCGGTTACCGGTATATGTATTTTTGTTTCGCTGATAAGCAGCTTCATCAAGAAGGACAATTACAGCTTTAATAAAGGATGGAGTGTGTCCTGCAACAACAGCGTATATAAGAACATCAACATGTTCAGGTTCCGTATGCCTGAAAGGGTAAAGAAGGGTGAGTCTGTCGAGCTGGATAATCATATTCCGGATACGATCGGCGGAAGCATGATCCTTTCATTCAGGGCAGAGTATTCCTATGTAGAGGTATATGTAAATGGTGAGTGCATCTATTCATATATGGGAGATGGCGATGAAAATCAGGTGGTTCCTGATGACGCCGTACATATGGTAAGCCTGCCTGAGGACGCTGCGGGCAAGCTGTGCAGGATAGTGCTTTATCCCGGATATGACGATGCTTTTTCCAAGATGCCGCAGTTCATACTGATCCCGGCCAGAATGATCTCAGCCAGCTATATGACGAGCGATATATATACCAATCTCATTGGTATTTTTCTGTTTATGATAGGGCTGATCCTTCTTATAGTCTCGATTGTGCTCTTCTTCTCGGGAAAGAAATGGGGGATCTGCTTTTCACTGGGACTTATGGCTCTGCTTATCGGTACGTGGTCACTCTGCCATGGAGGTGTCATAGAGCTTTATTCACTCGATTTCTCCACAAATTCGAGGATACAGCAGCTGTGTCTTTTCTTTGCTGTGCTGCCGTTTTTCGGGCTTACCGTAAGCCTGAGAGGAATAGGGCAGGGCTTAAGGAAGAAGATCTGTCTGGTGGCAGGAATTGCCGTATATATAGCTTTTTATATCTTTGCCCTGATAAGTGAGAGCAGAAATTCCGTAAATATCGTCCATCTGTTCACAGTCTTTCAGATGGTAATGGTTGTCTGCAGTTTTCTTGTTATCTATGCCACAAAGTGCGAGGAAAAGGAAGAACGGGCAGGTTACAGGATTATGAATGCCGGAATTATCGTAGTGATAGCCGGCATTGCGGCTGATATAATCCGTTATCACGCGGAGAGAATTATGACAGTAGACAGCCGGGTACTAAGCTATTCTTTAATTCCTGTTACCTCCATCTGCTACATAATCATCACAGGATATTCTTATCTGTCGCTGCTGAATGATTATTTCATTGAAGAGGCTAAGGCTGACGCTTTAAAGAGGCTGGCATATACTGATGTCCTGACGAATCTTCATAACAGGGCATGGAGCAATAACAAGCTCGATGAGCTCAGTAAAAAAGGCCTCGCCTACCAGGTGATAAGCTTTGATGTAAATGACTTAAAGATTGTAAATGATTCCATGGGGCATGCTGCCGGAGACGCTCTCCTCAGGGATTGCGCGGACATCCTGAGAGCATGCTTTGACGATGTAGGCCACATCATAAGAACCGGAGGCGATGAATTCCTGGTGATCATCACTGAAGGCAGGAAGAGCTTCATCACCAGAGGTCTTAAAAAAATGGATAAGCTCGAGGCTGAATACAGCGCGAAAAGAAAATACAATATTAAAATCAGCTATGGTACTGCCTTCTCCAATGAGCAGGAGGGGCTTACTCCTGATATGGTACTGAAGCTCGCCGATGACAGGATGTATCAGATGAAAAAAGACAATCGTTATTCAAATTCTTAGGTTTTTCAGGTACAGATTTTCAAAATCCTTATCATCAGCGAGGACTATCTCGATGGATTTTTTTCTTATCCCGGATAATCTCTGGCGTACAGCTTCTGAATCTTCTTTTAGAAGCCTTATGGCTCCCTTCAGCGAGGTGTTTCCGGCTGCAGCAGTCATGTCTTTATATGAATCCGGTAAAAGGCCGATTGAAGCTGCTTCATCGGCTGACAGCGCGCTGCCGAATCCGCCTGCCAGATAAACTCCTGACGGAGTCAGGCGTGATCTCTTCATCAGTATCTCTATCCCGCTTCTGATAGCGGATTTCGCAAAGAGCAGTTCATGTATATCGTCCTGCGTAAGGATGACAGGGGCTTCCCCTCTGCTGGCCGGTGATGGCTTCCAGAGCGGGAAGCCTTTTCTGATCCACTCATCGTCTGTGTATGTGCCGTTTTCATCTATTATCCCGGCTTTTCTCATCGCGGATACGGCGCTGATGAGTCCGTTTCCGCAGAGGCCAAGCGGCCTCCTGCTGCGAAGCTTTATCTCCTGCTGCAGCTTTTCTCCGGGAGAGAGCCTTGAAAAGTCATCCTCCCATGGTATCAGCGTAAGGATGGGCTTTGTACCCTTAAAGCTTACCTTTGTGATGGCGCCCGGAAGGCCTGGCGTGCCGCAGCTGATGTTCGCTGCCTCGAATGCCGGCCCGGCGGCGGTAGAGGTCACATACAGGGCGTCTCTGTTTCCGAGGACCATTTCGCCGTTTGTCCCGAGGTCGATCAACAGAGATGGCTCTTCCGCTGTATCGATCCCGAGAAAATAAATCCCGCTTACTATATCTCCTCCGACAAAGGCGGAGATTCCCGGCAGCAGAAATACCGGCGTCTTATCTGTAAAAAATACCTGCGAAATATCCCTGAATGAGATATCGCCCGGATCAAACGGAGCCTCGCCTAAGGATTTTACTCCGGCTCCCTCAAGCAGGTGTCCCATTGTCGTGTTTGCGGCTACGGCCATTTCTGATGGGTGCCCTGAAAGACCGTATTCAGATGAAAGCGCTGAAAGGGACGCTGCTATGGTGCCTTCGGCCAGGCGCTGCATATCAGAGGCTGCAAAGGGAGAGGAGGCAGCCGCCTTTATCCTTGAGATCACATCGGCTCCATAGCTTACCTGAGGATTGCGCTTTCTGACGCTTCCAATAAGCTCTCCGTCCAAAGAAACTGCCGCTGTCTCTATGGTTGTGCTGCCTAAGTCTACAGCTGCCAGGTATGGTCTGCCGTTTTCTGGTCCATCTGACGGGATGTCATCTGTTTCTGCTGCAGCAGAGCCTGAATCTTTATCACAACTACAGGTGGCGGCGCCCTCAGTATTTATCAGTTGGGAATTATCTGTTTCAAATGTCACCTCGCTGCATTCATCCGGAGCGAGCTCATGAAGATCTGCTGTGGTTGTCTGGCAGGAGAGTACCTCAGATGACAGAAGGATTTTACCTGCTGCTTTGAAGCATACCCTTACAGCGCATTTGCCGCAGGTTCCCATCCCTCCGCAGGGTAAAATAACGCGGACGCCCTGCCTGCGCAGGAAGTCCGCGATAGTTTCATTTGTATCAAGTTCAGAAAGCCTTACTGATTTTTCCATATCACCTGTGCATTGAGAATGAATCCAAGTCGTAGTTCTCAAGGTTTCCGTTCAGTGTTCTGTCATCGGCCTCAGCGAAGAGTGTCTCACGATCCTTAGCGAACAGCGCCTTATCACGGTAAGCGGAAGGTCCTCCTACACAGCCACCTTCGCATACCATTCCTTCGAGAAAGTCGTAGTTGAACTTTCTGACCTTAAGCATCAGAAGCTGCTTCTTGCATTCAGCCGCTCCGTTCGCTACGCAGACCTTGGCGTCGATCTGCCTGTCTGATTCCTTGAGGGACTCAAGAACAGCAGCTGTAACACCGCCTGACTGGGAGAATCTCTTTCCGTATATAGAGGCCTCCTGGTAATCATATCCGTTGTCCGGCTGGAGGGTAACGCCCTTCGCGCGCATCATGGCCCTGATCTCCGAGAAGGTAAGGGCGTAGTCCGCATTTCCCTCAATGCCGCCCTCTATTGTCTCGCTCTTCTTTGAGATGCATGGTCCGATAAATACACAGATGGCACCCGGATCCTTTGCCTTGATGAGTCTTGAAACAGCGCACATAGGTGAAACCGTAGTAGATATCAGATCATCAGCAAGCTCAGGGAAGTGCTTCCTTATCATATTTACGAAGGCAGGACAGCAGCTCGTGGACTTCTTCTCGCCCTTCTCATAAGCTTCAGCCCATTCTATGGCCTCAGCCTGAGCTGTAAGGTCTCCGCCAAGTCCTACTTCGACGAAGTCCTTGAAGCCAAGCTCCTTCATGGCCTTCTTCCAGGAGTTCATAGTGATCTTAGGGCCGAACTGTCCCTCTGTGGCAGGAGCAGCCATGGCATAGACAGGCTTACCTGACTTGAGGGCATTTATTACCTGGACGATATATGTCTTGGACGCAATGGCTCCGAACGGGCATCTGTGGATGCAGAGACCGCAGCGGATGCATTTGTCATTGTTTATTTTGCAGATACCGTACTCATCGTACTCGATGGCGTTTACCGGGCAGGCGAACTTACAAGGACGCTTCAAGGCCGCAATAGCGTGGTACGGGCAGGCCTGCGCGCACTTGCCGCACTCCTTGCACTTCTTCGGATCGATGTGGCTTCTCTTGTCGCCAGGATGGCAGGCATCGAATTTACAGGCTGAAACGCAGGCCTTTCCGAGGCAGTTCTGGCAGTTATCAGTAACGACATAGGATGAGATCGGGCAGTCCTCACAGGCTGCGTGAAGGACCTGGATGATATTTCCATTGTCTTCTGCGTCAGGTGATTCACCGCAGGCTAAGCGGACTCTCTCCCTGATGATCTCACGCTCCTTGTAGATGCAGCAGCGGAATCTGGCCTGTGGTCCCGGAATGAGCTTTTCAGGGAGAAATTCCTTCTCCTCTTCAAGTGTACCTGCAAATGCAAGCTCTGCTACAGTAGTCAGGACGTCGTGTTTGATCTTTATAACACCCTCATCAGCATACATAGTTTTTTATCTCCTTAACTTTACTAACATACATACTGAAGCTATTTTATCATATATACTGTTATTGTGTTGTATTTTTTTCAAAAATTACATTGCGATTTTTATGTACAAGTGATAGACTAAATTAGGCTTTAAACTGGTTTGGTTTTAGTTGGAGGAAAACATGACATACAAAGAAATGACAAAGGAAGAACTGTTAGAGGAGAGACAGCAGCTTGACAAAGAGTATGATGCCTGGAAGAGAAAAGGCCTCAGCCTGAACATGGCTCGCGGTAAGCCGTCTGCAGCTCAGCTTGACCTTTCAAATGA
>JBJELA010000393.1:0-5198 GCA_051878915.1 Candidatus Weimeria sp. | reverse complement strand
ATCAGATAAGGGAAGAACATGACTCCCTTGAAAAAGTTCCCGCCCTTTACCTTAAAGCTTAATATGGTAGCCAGATAGAGTGCAAGCACCAGCTGAATCAAGGCACCGACCATATAGAAAAGTGAAAGCTTCAAAGCTCCGAAGCAGTCGCTTCTTCTGAATACGTCAAGATAGTTTTTCCAGCCTACGAACTGTCTGTTCTCTACCGGCGTGGTATATTTCATTTTGTAAAAACTGAACTTTACCATTTCACCAAATGGGATATAGGTAAAGATCATAAGCAGAGCCACGGGTATCAATGAAAATCCTATGATGATCAGTACCTGCTGGACTTTTCTACTCGTAATCCATTTTTTAAAGCTTCCGGCCCCTGACATGTTATGCCTCCTGTTTAAATCAATACTTTACTTCTATACCGTTGGCCTCCTGAGCGTCACTCCACTTCTTGTTCCACTCATTCATGATGTCATCAAATGACTCATCACCCTTTGAAGCGTGCTCAACGATAGCCTGTACCTTATCATTTCCACCGTTATTGATGTTAAGCTCTGACTCAGAGTTCATATCGTTCAGGTAGTCCTCTTCTCCATCGAGAGCCGGCTCATCCTCTTCGATATCTACGCCTGAGAAGTCAAGCTTTGTGCTGTTATCCTTCTTTGTTATTGGAAGACCATCCTCGTTGTATGCGAACTTTGACTCATCTGTCATCCACTTTACGAAGATAAGAGCTGCCTTCTTCTCTGTGTCTGAAGCGTTAACATTGATACCGTATGAGTAGTCAGCTCCTGCTGAAGCGTACTGCTTTCCATTTACTGTCATAGGGAACGGCATGTATCCTACATCGTCAGCGTTGTCTCCAGCTGCCTCCATCTGAGGATATGCCCATGAGCCAAGTACCATGCAGCCGATCTTTCCGCTGTTAAGCATGCTCTTTGAACCTTCCCAGTCTGTTGTGGTGTAGTCATCTTCTGTAAGTCCCTTTGATACTGCATCATAGAGGATCTTGTAAACGTTGTATGCGTGAGTATCATCACCAGTATCACTGAATGGATTCTTTGTATGAACGAGCTTCTGGTTCATATACGTTGTATCGCCTGTAGCGTTGATTCCGATGTAAGCGTCCCAGGCACCCATTGTCCATCCGGCTGCGTAGTTGGTGTAAAGAGGAATTGCGTCTGTCTTATCCTTGATCTTCTGCAGATCCTCGATGAACTCCTCCGGTGTAGTAGGAAGTCCTGAAATTCCAGCGTCTGAGAATACCTTCTTGTTATAAACGATACCCTGTGTAGTTGCTGTAGAAGGAACTCCGTAAACCTCGCCGTCATATTCCCAGGTATTTGCGTAGTTGATCTCTTTCTCCATGTTGTCGATTGTATCGAACGGCATGAAGTAGGTAGAAAGATCTGATTTATCTACTGCCGGGATCATCATGATTGTTTCGTAGTCACCTGACTGAAGATGTGTAAGAGCATCATCAGCATAGTTGGTATCTGTGGTAACTGTAACCTTGATGTTCGGATACTCTTTGTTGAATTCTGCGATGTACTCTTTCCAGGTTGTTCCGCCGTAATCATCAGAGCTCATATCAGTTCTGTTGTTGAATAATGTGATGTCAGCCTTAAGATCTGTGTCCTTTCCAAGCTCTGTGCCTGAATAGGTAAGATCGCCGCCTTTGCTGTCGGCACTGCTGGAGCTGCCACCTTTGCTGCTGCTGTTTCCGCATGCTGCCATTGATACACACATAGCAGCTGCTAATGTAAGAGCCATAATTCTCTTCTTCATTTTTAGTCCCTCCTTCATACATTTGGACTGTTAACTATAAACTTTAGCTTAGCTCTTTTCTTAAGCTAATTTAATTATACTCTTTAGCTTAATTTAGTCAAGGAAAATCACATACATTTTACAATTTAGTCGATTTTACTAATTAAACAGGCTATTAATTGTGCAATTTGCTTAATTAAAATGGCTAATTTTTTATTTTTTAACTTATTTAGTCAAAATAATTAGCTAATTAAACGGCAGGAAGTTAATTCCCGCCGCCAGATTAATTCTGTTTTCTCTTTAAGTCTGGATTAACCCTGATCTGATATGTCCCTGACTGATTCCTTTTCAATAAGTCTTCCGCCTACAATCTGGACTCCTCCCTGGTAAGGCTTGTCATCAAGTCTGTGAAGCGCCATGTGAACAGCCTTTTTTGCCATATTTTTTACATCAACCTCATAAGTGGTAATGCCTATATCACAGAGGCCCGGATAAAGATAATTGTCGTAGCCAACGACAGAGATGTCATCAGGAACTCTGTAGCCGTTTTTTCTCAGCTTATGAATCAGGTAGCTGGCTGAAAGGTCACAGTTGCATACAAATGCGGTAGGCATTTCCTTTTCAGGCGGGAGGGTAAAGAATCTCTCCTCGTTTATCTCTCCTGTCTCTTTATCTCTGTCATCCATTACGAAAACATCGTTTTCCGTGACGCCATGCTCCATCAGAGACTTGACATACCCTAAAAACCTGTCATTTATAGACTCCGTGGCGTCAAGAGTTCCGACGAATCCTATTTTTCTATGGCCATGCTCGAACAGATAGTTCGTCATCGCGAAGCTTCCGTAAAAGCTGTTTGAAATGACCGCTTCAGAGTTCTGCTCTGTTGTGGAAAAATCCATGTAAAATACGGGGATCCCGCCCTCTTCCTTAAGCTTCTTTAAGTATCCGTCAGCGAGTTTTCCGATAACGATCACTGCATCAGCCTTCTCCTCGGTAATGAGTGCCGGCATGGCACAGTCCGCCTCCGCCTGGTCTGATACCGGTTCCATAAACGCGAAGCTGCCTCTGTCGACTGCAAATGTAGCAACCTCCTGATACATCTTCACATAGAACGACGAATATTTTCCCATATATCTGTCAGCAATAAGAACGCCGATATTGTAATGTCCGGACAAGATTTTTTCTCTGCTTATCCTTCTGCTCTTCTGATACCCCATCTCCTGCGCCATGTCCTGGATTTCCTGCCTTACGGTCTCGCTTACACCCTTTTGTCCTGACAGGGCTTTGGACACGGTAACAGTAGATACGCCTACACGCTCCGCGATGTCAGACAGTCTGACGTGTTTAGACATATTTCCTCCTTTTACCAGTTTTTATCAGTTCTCTGCAAGCTTTGTCATAGCGTCTTTAAGTTCTTCAAGCTTCCTGTCAGCATCAGGTACACTTTCTCCCTTAACGCCCATGTAAAACTTGATCTTCGGCTCTGTACCCGAAGGACGGACGCAGCACCATGCTCCATCTGAGAGCTCATAATATAAAACGTTGGATTCCGGAAGTGTAAGTCTGCTCTCCTGTCCGCTCTCCATATCCTTACGAATACCGCTCTTGTAATCGCGAAGCGCAAGAACCTTATAATCTCCTATACTCTTAACCGGCTCGTTTCTCATTTTGTCCATCATGGATCTGATGGCAACAGCACCGTCTTCACCCTTTTTGGTAATGGTAAAGAGCGTCTCTCTGAAATACCCGTATTTCTTATAGAGATCGTTCATGGCATCCTTTAAGGTCTTGCCATGCTTTTTGTACCAGCATGCCACTTCGCAGAGAAGCATTACAGCTACAGGCGCGTCCTTATCTCTTGCGTATGTGCCTGCGAGACAGCCATAGCTTTCCTCCATTCCGAAAATAAACTCATGGCTGTTGTTCTCCTTGAAGAGCTTTATCTGCTCACCTATATACTTGAATCCTGTGAGAACCTCGATAAGTGAAACAGAATAGTCAGCAGCGACAGCCTTCAGCATATCTGTAGTTACTATCGTTTCTACCACTGCAGCATTCTCCGGAAGAGTTCCTGTCGCCTTCTTCTCACGTAAGAGATACTCTCCGATAAGGACACCGGACATGTTGCCGGTGAAACTGATGTAGCCGCCGTTTTCAGTATCCTTGCAGTAGACACCGAGCCTGTCGGCGTCCGGATCTGTAGCAAGTACCAGGTCAGCGTCCTTCTCCTTCGCAAGCTTTAATGCAAGCTCAAACGCCTTCGGTGATTCAGGATTCGGATAAGATACAGTAGGGAAAGTGCCATCCGGCTTTTCCTGTTCCGGTACTGTATAGACCTTTTTAAAGCCAAGCTCTTTAAGGACTCTTCTGACAAAGACATTTCCTGTACCATGAAGCGGAGTGTAGACTATAGTAAAGTCATCAGCCATCTCACGGATCACCTCAGGGTGAACAGACTGCTTTTTAAGCTCAGCGATATAGGCGTCGTCCACCTCGTATCCTATCACATGATAGAGATCAGCTACTCTCGCGCTCTCCTGATCGGTGGTCTTTACCTCTGAAAAATCAGTGACCTTCGCAACCTCAGCAAGAATATTCTTATCGTGAGGAGGCGTGATCTGCGCGCCGTCCTCCCAGTAGACCTTATATCCGTTGTATTCGCGTGGATTGTGACTTGCGGTGATGACGATTCCGGCAATACAGTGAAGCTGTCTTACCGTAAAGGAAAGCACCGGTGTAGGTCTTAAGCTTGGAAAAATAAAGCTCCTGATACCATTCGCATTGAGGCAGAGCGCTGCCTCTTCGGCAAATTCCTTCGACATGAGCCTTGAGTCGTACGCTATCGCTACTCCCTTGTCCTCGCCGTGCTGCTTTACTATGTAGTTGGCGAGTCCCTGTGTGGCTTTGCGTACGGTATAAACATTCATCCTGTTCGTTCCGGCACCAAGGACGCCTCTTAAGCCTCCGGTTCCGAACTCCAGGTCTCTGTAGAACCTGTCATTGATCTCATCCTCATCACCAGAGATTTTCTTTAACTCATTTCTGGTATCCTCATCAAAATAAGGATTATTGAGCCACTCTTCATATCTTTTTTTTACTTCTTCCGTCATATATCCCTCCATAAATTCAGCTTATTATATAAGCATATTATGATAAATTAGTTAACAAAAGTCAAGGGTTTTAAGTTAATTTAAGCTAAAAATTTAAAATTTATGTTACTATTCTATATTATATATGACGTTGTCCCTGTCGATATCTACGATTTTATCCTTAAACCTCGCCATCTGAGGCCTTCTTTTTAATTTTTCAATGATGGAATAATCCTCCCAGCAGTGCATCGGGAAAATAAGGTCGCAGTCGATGTTCTCCACGAAGTAGTCGATCCCGGCAAAAGCCCCGGCTCCCATCCTCGGATCGAGTACGACAAATCCTATGTC
>JBJELA010000392.1:0-5258 GCA_051878915.1 Candidatus Weimeria sp. | reverse complement strand
TACTTCATCGTCGAGTAGCCGACACAGTAGAACCTGTACGGACCGCCGTCCATATTGATATCACGCTGCGCCTGGTCGACACCCATAAGGTCCAAGGTATTGATATCCTCACCAGTGACTACGGTCTCCTCGTCGAAATTCATCTCGACTCTCGTAGTTACTGTCCGAAGCACACGGCCAGCGGCTGCGATGCAGACCTCGTGGAGCCTGAATCCAAGCTTTTCATTCAAAGCGTCCGTGACCTCGCGAATGATATCAGCGACCTTGCCGATATCGTGGATCTGTCCGTCGAGCATGGCACGGCTCTTGTGCTCCCTGCTCTCCATCGCGATGACCGTAAAATGGTCGTCATCATCCTGATATCCGACTGTACCGACGACATTTCTCGTGCCTATATCAAGACTGTAAACTAATTCATCAGCATTTTCAGGCAGATCGATCTCACTGCCTTTATCCTCTGTCACCTCAATCATGTGTTTTTCTTCTCCGAGCAGCCTCTCCATCTGGGCCCTTACATCAGGAAACCCCTCCTCGAGGCCGCGGGTGTTGTCAATAACTACATCACAGGCATTCCTGAACTCATCATCCGGAAGCTGTGACGCAAGCATCTGATCTATTTTTTCATCAGTGTATCCCCTCGAGGTCTTAAGCCTCTGCCTTCTGACGCCGACCGGCGCGTAGATGTACCAGAGCTCATCGCAGACCTTGTCATACCCCTCCTCGATAAGAAGAGCGGCCTCTAAGAAAAATACGTCGACATCCTTTTTTCTTCTCGCGGCCTCGACACGGCGCATTATTTCTTCTCTGACAGCCGGATGCACGATTCCGTCATATTTTTTTCTCTTATCTTCATCTGAAAAAATAAGCTTTGCCAGCTTACCCTTGTCGATAAGCGGCTTGCCAGGAGCGGAAGCCACCTCTCCGCCCCAGATATCATCATCATGAAACTCCACCCTGATGATGTCATAGCAGGCGTGGCCAGGCAGGATCAGCTGCTTTGCCAGCTCGTCCGAGCGCAGGACCTCTGCTTTATAATTTGTCTCAAGGAAATTCAGAACCTCACTTTTGCCGGCTCCGACACCCCCAGTGATTCCTATAAAATGCATTTGATTTCTCCGTAGGGCCTTTTCTCTGCTGAAACCCAATATATAGTAGTTAGTACATCACAATTATTCTATTTTGTAACTACTGAAAAAATAAAGAACGCACCTTACAAAAGCTCCGCGAAAAGTCTCGCGAACATCTGCGGCAGTCTCATTATGCCCTTGCGGCCGACCTTGTAGTCAAGAGTCACATCATTACACTGCGCCTGCGTGTTCTCAAAATCCTGCTTTGCGTCAATTACAGCATCGCAGTACCCGAAGAATACCCCATTCTCAAAATGATGGTAGAGGCTCCTGTAATCCAGATTTATCGTCCCGCAGACAGCGAGTGAATCGTCAGAGACGCAGAGCTTTCCATGCATGAATCCCGGCGCCCACTCGTAGATTTTCACGCCGTGCACGCACAGATCATGATAAAATGAACGGGTAAGTGAGTAGACAAGCTTCTTGTCAGGAATTCCCGGAGTGATGATCCTCACATCGACTCCTCGCATAGCGGCAAGACAGAGAGCGGACTTCAGCTCATCTGTAATGATCAGATACGGCGTCATGAACCAGACGTAATCATCAGCCTTGTCTATCATGCTTATGTAGACGTCCTCTCCTACCTGGATCTCGTCCATTGGCGAGTCCGCGAACGGAACCGCAAAGCCGTTTGCATCTCTTTCCGGCTCGGCGATCATGAAGTTGTCATAGACCTTATCCTTTTCAAAATGTTTCTTCGTCGCGTTCCAGTTCTCGAGGAAGATCATCGTCATCGAGTCGACACCGCTGCCCGAAAGCCTGACTCCGCAGTCCTTCCATTCTCTGTAGGGACGCTCGATATTGAAGTATTCATCGGCGAGATTGAAGCCGCCGGTGTAACCGATCTTTCCATCAACAACGGTTATTTTTCTATGATCACGGTTATTCAGGAAACGATTGAGACCAGGGAAAAACGGATTGAACACCCTGCACTTTATTCCCAGGGCATTCAGCTTCTTTGAAAAGGCAGTGTTTATAAATCCGATGCTTCCGAGGTCATCATAGAAGACTCTGACCTCGACGCCGGCTTTTACTTTTTCAACGAGGATCTCCTCTATCCTGTGCCAGGCCTTCTTGTCATCGATCGCGAAATACTCCATAAAAATAAAGTGCTCCGCGCTCTTCAAGTCGGCGATCATAGAGTCGAGCGCCTCGCAGGTATCGCCAAAATACCTGATGTCAGTGTCCTTATAGGTCGGGAAGTGCGCCTGGTGCTTTAAGTATGAGCAGATGGCTCCCGCGCCGGAATCTCTGTCCTTTACAGCCTCTATCAGATCATCGTTTTTATCGATCATCGGATAGAGCTTTTCATCGATCTCCCTGTAACGCCTTTTCATCTGGAAGGTGTGGGAATTCAGACCTACCATCAGATACATTATGACACCGAAGACAGGGACAGCGAGGATAAGAATGATCCACGGCGTCTTGAAGGCTGCGTTTTTATTTTCGTTATAGATAAAAAGCACAAGAAGTACGGCCAGGATCCTCGTCGTCAGGCTTATCCATGACGAATAGCCGTTTAACCTTGTAAAAACAGACACTATCAGCGCTATTTCCGCGATAATGGCGATAAGAGCCACCACGAGTCTGAATATTCCGTTTTTCCTGGCTGCTTTCCTCTCTGGCGCCAGTTTAGTGTGCTGAGTACCAGTCATTGCCTTCCTCCAGATCGACCTCAAGCGGAACCTTAAGCTCTGCCGCGTTTTCCATCTCCTCCTTCAGGATCCTTTCAGCCTCTTCCTTCTCAGACACCGGAGCCTCGATAAGAAGTTCATCGTGAACCTGCAGCAGAAGCTTTGATCTCATCCCTTCTTTTCTGAGCCTCTCGTACACATGAAGCATCGCTATCTTTATGATGTCGGCGGCGCTTCCCTGAATAGGCGCGTTCATGGCGACTCTCTCACCGAACTGCCTCCTCATATACTGTGAGTCCTTAAGCTCCGGTACAGGGCGCCTCCTGCCGTACATGGTCTCGGCGTATCCATTCAGCTTTGCCGAATCTACAAGGCCATCGAGAAAAGCATGAAGCCCCGGATAAGCCTTGAAATAATCGTTTATGTACTGCTGTGCCTCTTTCCTCGAAATCGAGAGGTTCTGCCCGAGCCCGAACGAGCTGATGCCATAGACAATTCCGAAATTGACAGCCTTAGCAGAACGTCTCATAAGAGGCGTCACCTGGTCCGCGCTCACATGGAAGACAGCAGCCGCAGTAGCCGTATGGATATCCCTGTCGGCCTTGTAGGCCTCAATAAGATTCTCATCGCCTGACATATGAGCCAGAACCCTGAGCTCTATCTGCGAATAATCCGCGTCTAAGAAAAGTGAATCCTTCGCGGGCAGAAAGACCTTCCTTATCTGTTTTCCAAGCTCGAGCCTGATAGGTATGTTCTGCAGGTTCGGATCCGTGCTCGACAGACGGCCTGTAGCCGTGACAGTCTGCTGGTAAGTAGTATGCACTCTCCCGTCCATCGAAACGCAGGTGAAAAGCCCGTCGGCATAAGTGCTCTTGAGCTTTGCGTATCTCCTGTACTCTAAGACATCAGCCACAACAGGGTAGTCCTCTGACAGTTCATCCAGAACCTTCTGAGAAGTAGAATATCCGGTCTTTGTCTTCCTGCCCTTCGGCAGCCCCAGCTTACCGAAAAGTATCTCACCGAGCTGCTTTGGAGAATTGATGTTAAACTCCTCTCCGGCCTCAGCGTATATTTTTTTCTCAAGAGAATCGATCTGCACCTGAAGACGCTGCCCGTACTCCTTCAGACGGTCAGCCTCCATATAGATGCCGGTCTTTTCCATATCGTAGAGCACGAAGATAAGCGGAAGCTCCAGCTCCTCGTAGAGCTTTTCCTGTCCGCTCTCTGAAAGCTCCTTTGAAAAATGAACGTGGGCCTCGGCCACTTCCGAAGCGTTCTTACACTCAGTGTCGGAGAGCGGATCTACTATGTAGCCCTCTATTTTTACGTCCTCGAAATATTTGTGAAGGGCCTGCCCGTAGCTTTCATCGGAGCTCTGCGACTCATTCCACGCCAGCTCTTCCGTCCTCATGATAAGCTGATAGAGCTTTTCAGCGGCAGGACTCTTTTTCCTGTTATCAGCAGTAAACGAAAGCTGGCCGTTTTCCTCCTGTGTCAGATCTCTCCTTAACTCAAAGTCGTAGCCGGAGGCCGCGCCCAGAGAATGCAGAAGCGCCTTGAGATCATAGAAGATCAGCTTCTTCCCCTCTGAAAGTCTCTTCTGTGCCTCCTCTGTAAAGGCAGCAACAGCCGCATCGTCCAGCTCAGTAAAGAAAGCGATTCCCGAGGTGTCAGCCGCGCTCTCCAAAGGCTCTGTCTCAAAGCTCTTTTCACTTAAAGCCGCCTTTTCATCAGAAAGAAGCTCTGACGCTTTCTCCGTGACATCTTCAGGGATATCGCTTCTTAGAAAGCAGAGCTTCTCCCTTATCTCATCCGAATGCTCCTTAAGCGTCTCCTCTGCTCCGAAGAAATCGACCGAAGAAGGATCCTTAAGAATCTCATCGGCTGAACCGTACTGCTCCAGAAGCGCCTCGGAGACCGCTCTTCCGAAAACCGTCCTTAAGGCCAGATAATCAGGAGAGACCGGTTCATTTACCTCTTCGAAATGACTTCCCTCCTCATCAAAGGTGATAAGGATGACAGTCGTATCCGCCGACGCGAAAAGACACAGATCCCTGTCCATGGTAAGGATATAGCTTTTCTCAGAATCATCCCCTGAAAGCGCTCCAAGGAGCCTGAATGTATCGTCGGTCTCAGTTACAGAGAGCTTTTTCTCTTCCGCTGATCCTTCAATGTCCCCTACCAGACCGTCCTCCGGCTTTACGATAAGGAAAAGCCTGTCTATATCGTATTTTGTTACGACAGCTGATAACACATGAAAAAACGCGCCTGTCTTTTCTTTTTCTTCATCAGTACCGCAAAAAGGCAGCCCGTTTGCGGCTGCCTCTGCTATGCTGTTTACATCTGCTGCTAATCTGCTCATTGAATCTCCATGTCAAATAGCTCTTGTGACTTCTTTAAGCCAGGCTGCCTCCTCCCTTGGAAGCCTCGGGGCAAGTGTCTCATAGACATCAGCGTGATAAGCGTTAAGTGCCTCACGCTCGTACTGTGTCAGCAT
>JBJELA010000391.1:0-5270 GCA_051878915.1 Candidatus Weimeria sp. | reverse complement strand
AGTCCATATCTTATCGCTATACCACTTACATCACCTATGGCGGTGTAAAGACAAAGGTTACCACACCTGATTATTATTCATCAGCCGAATTCGAGAAAGCATACACCTATACAGGAGACGATCTTGGAGCTGTCTACACAGCAAAGGCTACCACTTTCAAGCTCTGGGCGCCGCTTGCAAGCAAGGTTAAGCTTAATCTCTATAAGTCAGGAACAGAGGGTGCCAATGACAGGATAAAGACGATAAGCCTGAAAAAAGGCTCAAAGGGTGTATGGTCAAAGAAGGTATCCGGAGATCTGAATGGCACTTACTATACATATGATGTAACTACCGATGGAAAAACTCAGAAGGATGTTATCGATCCGTATGCGCGTACCTGCGGCACCAATGGAAACAGAGGAATGGTGATCGACCTTTCTTCTACAGATCCGGCAGGATGGAGCACAGATAAAAATCCTAATGAAATTAAAAACTACACAGATGCAGTGATCTACGAGATGCATGTGGGAGATTTTTCAAATGATAAGTCTTCCGGAATGAAATATAAGGGAAAGTATCTTGCGTTTACCGAGAGCGGAACAAAGAATTCGTCAGACCAGTCTACAGGAATAGATTATCTGAAGAATCTGGGTATCACCCATGTACAGCTTCAGCCTGTATATGATTTCAGCTCAGTAGATGAGTCAAAGGACAGCGATCAGTATAACTGGGGATATGATCCACAGAATTACAACATTCCTGAGGGCTCATATTCTACAGATCCTTCAAATGGAGCCGTTCGTGTAAAGGAATTCAAGGAGATGGTAGAGTCTCTTCATCAGAACGGCATGAGTGTAGTCATGGATGTGGTCTACGGACATGTAGCTTCAAAGGATAATTTCTGCATTAACAGGATCGTTCCTGATTATTACTCAAGACCGAATTCAAACGGTTCATACTGCGGTAATGACACGGCGACAGAGAGATCCATGAACCGCAAGTATATCGTGGATTCGTTTGTTTATTGGGCAAAGGAATACCATATTAACGGATTCAGGATTGACCAGTCTTATCTGTTTGATACAGAAACCATCAATGAGATCGTAGATGCTCTTCATAAGATTGACCCTTCAATAATCATATATGGTGAGGGCTGGAATAACTCAACAAACCCTACAAAGAGTGGACTTACCTTTGCTACTCAGAACAACTCAGCAGCTACACCAGAGGTCGGATTTTTCAATGATGAGATCCGTGACGGAGCAAAGGGCGGAGTTTTCAACTTTACTGAGACAGGCTATGCTACTGGAAATAGTGAAAAAACGAATGATATCATCAAGTCTGTAACAGCTTCTGCCGACTGGCTGGTGTCTGATAACAGGGCTTCACAGACAATTAACTATGTGTCCTGCCACGACAATGAAACACTATTTGACAGGATACAGGCATCATCGGCAGCCACTGGATCAAGTATTCTTATCGCGCAGAACAACCTCGCTTCGGCAATAGTGTTCATGTCAGAAGGCGTTCCGTTCATGCAGGGCGGTGAAGAGATGCTTCGTTCCAAGGAGCTCCCGTCCGGAGTAACTCACGATGAGACAAATGATATTAAGACTGTAAACGGCAGAGATTACTGGGTAAACAGCTACAGCTCCAATGCTTCATGCCTGAAGGCTTACTATGATGCGGACAAGAACTTCTCCGCAAGCAGTATCAACGCTTTCAAGTGGGATAATCTCGGAAAGAAGGAGTACCAGGATGTCTATAATTACTACAAGGGCCTGATCTCATTCAGAAAGGCGCATCCGGCTCTTCGCATGACAAGCGGCAGCGATATAGATTCTTCTGTTAAATTCTTAAGCGGTACCAGTGATAATGTGATCGCATACACTATCGATGGTAAGAGCTCAGGAGATTCTGCACAGCAGATTCTTGTGATCTTCAATCCGAATCAGAAGACTGAAGATATCACTCTTCCTTCAGGAGACTGGAAAGTCTGCATCAATAAAGAGACCGCAGGTACGACAGAGCTTTCGTCCGCAAGCGGAAAGATAAGTGTGGAACCAGTCAGCTGCACAGTTCTTGTAAAATAACCATATAGTATCATACTAAACAGTGTGATCATTTTCATATGATCCCGCCCGGGGCAGCAGGCCTTCGGGCGGGATTTTTTATCCCGCCATATAGGTGTTTGTGAAATATGTCCCGTTTTCGGAACCACTCAGATAATCCTTTGGAATCTGAATCCAGTACGTCGTACCGTTCTGAATAAGGCTGAAGTAAGCGTTTTTTCCATAGATAGTGACATCTGAGAATTCTGCTTCCGTGCCCTTTATAAGTGTCGCTGTTTCAGCGTCTTGTGCCAGGAGTGTTTTTGATGTGGCGTCTGTTGAAAGAGTAACAGTGGAGCCTTTTTTTACAAAGTCTCCCTCAGTTGTCGCTATCTGAAAATCAGTTATAGCAGGCGCCTGGACGAACTTATTGTTTTTCCAGGTGAAAGAGGTTTTATAACTGCATACGCCAAGGCCATTTGTATCCTGACTGAGTGAGACATTTACAGTGTTTTTCGATGTACTGATCTGATTCAGAGATACATCATATCCTGGGATGCATTTGTTGAAATCGACAATTCTTGTAAGCCTGCCCTTTTTGTACGCGAAAATTCCATTGTAATCCGCTGCGTCATCATCGCCCGGCGCATAGATCACCAGAAAAGCTTTTTTATTGGCGAGCTTTATCGTCTTTGTTGTTACTGAATAGTAGTATGTCTTTTTACTAAAAGCTGTTTTGCCGTTGATCTGAATCTTCAGCCGGGAATAAAAATCAGAATCAGGGTAATCGCGGGTTTTTATGATCTTTACAGTGTCGGCTTTTCCGTCTCCGGTCAGATCGACTTTTTTAGCTGTCTTTGCCAGAGCAGTGACAGGAACCATCGATACGCCAATTGCGGCAGCAAGTGAAAGCGCGGTTATTTTTTTAAAAATTTTATTCATACAGGATTCTCCTTTCGTTTGACGACTCTATATGAGTTACTGGCTAACCCAATATTACACTAAATCAGGAAGAAATTCTACAGCCGTTTTCAGAAAAAAAAGCACGCTTGACTTTTGAGGCCTGGGTGTTACGATAGAACTGATATTTTATCCAAAGGCTTCCGTGCAGGAGGTAATTTTTGCTGGATTTTACATAAACTTTACATTACCTCTCTTGCAGACTTTACAGGGGGTATTTAAAATGGAGAGCATGAAAGGAGATTGCCATGATCTACTGTGTAGAGGATGATGATAATATCCGCGAGCTTGTAGTGTACACGCTCGATTCCACGGGACTGCCGGCAAAGGGCTTCCCAAGCGGAAAAGAGTTCAAGACAGCGCTTAAGAACGAGCTTCCGGAACTGATACTTTTAGACATAATGCTTCCGGGTGAGGATGGAATGCAGCTTTTGTCAGAGGTCAGAAAGGATACAAAGACAAAGAATATCCCGGTCATAATGCTTACAGCCAAGGGCGCGGAATACGATAAGGTATCAGCGCTTGACCTCGGGGCGGATGATTACGTGACGAAGCCGTTTGGAATGATGGAGCTCGTTTCACGGATCAGGGCAGTCCTCAGGAGGACGGGCCGGGGCAAAAATACCGATGAACCGGTCATCAAGTCAGGCTCGATAAAAATCGATGTCTTAAGACATATCGTCACATCGAACGGAAAAGAGATAGTCCTTACCCTTAAGGAATTCGAGCTCCTCAAAATGCTGATATTGAACAGCGGAGTAGTCCTTACGAGAGAGCAGCTTCTGGAGGACATCTGGGGCTACAATTTCGACGGCGAGACGAGGACAGTTGATGTGCATGTCAGGTCCTTGAGACAGAAGCTCGGCAAGGAAGGCGACCGGATCGAGACAGTCAGAGGAGTAGGCTACAGGATCAGGGAGAAGTAAATGCAGAAGAAAATACAGACGAGGATGATACAGGTGATAGCATTGGCGCTGTTGATAGCCTATGCTGTCACCATATTTTTTGTATACAGGCAGACAGAGATAAATGCTGAGAAAAGCGTACGGTATGAATCAGAGTACCTGGCAGAAGCGGTAAATATCAACGGCTCCTCTTTCATCAGGCAGCTTAAGAATCTTGAGTCGGGAACGAGGATCACGTACATAGATACCGATGGAACAGTCATCTATGATTCGGAAACCGGGAATAAAATCCTTGAAAATCATAAAGACAGGCCGGAGGTAGCGGAAGCCTTCAAGACCGGAAACGGGATGGATGTACGCCGTTCGGATACCCTGAAGGAGGATATGTATTATTCCGCTATCAGGCTGAATGACGGAAAGGTAATACGTGTAGCAAAGTCAGTAAAATCTATTTTTGCTATGATGATTGAGATCCTGCCGTTACTGATTACTACAGCGGTGGTCCTTCTTATTTTTGCAGTGATACTTTCCCGCAAGACGGCAAAGGATCTGATAAGGCCGATAAATACCCTGGACCTCGACAACCCGCTTGAGAATGACGTCTATGAGGAGCTTGATCCGCTGCTTAAGAGGATAGACGAGCAGAACAAACAGAAGGACGCGATGGTAAACATGCGTCAGGAATTTTCCGCGAATGTAAGCCATGAGCTCAAAACTCCGCTTACATCTATCTCTGGCTACGCCGAGATCATAAGGGACGGACTTGTAAAGAAAAAGGACCTGCCTGATTTTTCAAACAGGATCTATAAGGAGGCTAACAGGCTTCTTTCACTTGTGAACGACATCATAAAGATCTCCCAGTTAGACGAGGGCGAGATCGGTCTGGACAAGGAGACCTGCGACCTGTACCAGATGTCGGATGATATCATAAAGCGCCTGAATCAGAAGGCCGTGGAGTACAGCGTTCATGTATCACTGGTAGGAACCCATGAAAAAGTAAACGGCTACAGACAGATCCTCGATGAGATGATCCATAATATCATCGAAAACGCGATAAAATACAACAAGCCTGATGGAAAGGTCACTGTTACGGTAGAAAAGGATGATGGATATCCATGTATTACTGTAAAGGATACCGGAATCGGAATTCCTGAGAAGGATCAGGAAAGGATCTTCGAGAGATTCTACAGAGTGGACAAGAGCCATTCGAGGGAAACAGGAGGTACAGGGCTTGGACTCTCTATTGTAAAGCACGCGGCCCAGCTGCATAACGCAAAGGTCAACCTCACTTCAAAGGTCGGAACAGGTACGACGATAACGATTATTTTTGAAAAATAACAGTCGTTACAATAGCCTATTTTCAAAGAGTGTATAT
>JBJELA010000390.1:0-5284 GCA_051878915.1 Candidatus Weimeria sp. | reverse complement strand
ATAGGCTGTTGCCTCCTCTGTTGTGGCTGCGATCTCAAGCGGATCATCAGGATTGTACTTCATGTAGTCTCCGAATGACGTGGACGCGTTGATCGTGGCGTCTACCTGGCCGTTTTTAACCATCTGCAGGGTCTCAACGAGAGTATCAACTCCCTTTACTGTGGCGCCGTACTGCTCACCGATCTCCTGGTAGGTGGAACCGATGGAGTTTGCCGTGGTCTTGCCCTTTAAGTCATCAAAGCTCTTGATATCGGTATTTCCCTTCTTTACGATAAGGACTGTATGGTCATAGGCATACGGATCTGAGAAGTCGTATTTTTTCTCTCTTTCTTCAGTCACATCGACTCCGTTTACGACGATGTCGTATCTGCCCGAATCCATTCCCGCGAAAAGTCCGTCCCACGGTCCTTCCTGGATATCAGCCTTTACGCCGAGCTTCTTCGCGATATTCTTTGCTACCTCTACATCGTATCCGACAAGCTTGTCGTTATCGTCATGGTATGAGAACGGCTGCCAGTCTCCCTCGAGACCTACGACTATTTTGCCGGCGGATTTGATCTTTGCCAGGTGGTCAGCTCCGTTGCCCGAAGCATTTGAAGCGCTTCCTGAGCCGCAGGCACATAAAAGCACTGTAGTCGCCGCGATAACGGCTGCAAGTAATCTCTTTTTCATCATTTTTCCTCCAATCTTAAAAACTCTCTTGTTCTGTCCTTTTCGGGATGAGTAAATATATCTTCGGGACTGCCGCTTTCCGCGACTACCCCTCCATCCATGAAGATGACCTTGTTCGAGACTTCCCTCGCAAATGACATCTCATGGGTGACTACCAGCATAGTCATTCCGTCAGCCGCGAGCTGCCTCATAACTGAAAGCACCTCGCCTGTAAGCTGAGGATCCAGAGCCGATGTAGGCTCATCAAAATATATGATCTCGGGATCTGTAGCCAGGGCTCTCGCTATCGCGACTCTCTGCTGCTGTCCTCCCGAAAGCTGCGAAGGATACTGCTTTGCGTAATCCTCCATTCCCACACGGGAGAGCATGTCCATGGCCTTCTTCTCCGCCTTGTCCTTTGGCATTTTTCTCGCGGAGGTAAGGCCTAAGGTGACGTTATCGATGACATTTTTATTTCTGAACAGGTTATAGTCCTGAAACACAAAGCCGGTCTTCTTCTGGATAGCAAGCATGTCCTTCTTCGAAATAGTCTCCAGGTCGTAGCGCTTCCCATCAAATTCCATCGTGCCTGAATCCGCTTTCTCGAGAAAATTGATGCACCTGAGAAGCGTCGTCTTTCCCGAGCCTGACGGTCCAAGGATCGAGACTACCTCTCCCTTTCCGACGTCAAAGCTTACGCCCTTCAGGACCTCGGTATCACCGAACTTTTTGCGTATATTTTTTAAATCAAGTAATGCCATTACTGCCTCCCGTATGCGCCGAGCTTTTTCTCACCGAATCTCTGCAGCAGGGAAAGTACCGTCGAGAAGATCAGGTAGATGACAGCGACCTCGAGATAAAGCGCCATCGTCTGGTACGTGCGGCCCGCGATTCGCTGTGCCTGGAAAAACATTTCGGTGACTGTGATATTCGCGGCGAGCGAGGTGTTCTTTACCATATCGATAAGCTCATTTCCGAGTGCCGGAAAAGCTGTTCTGAAGGTCTGCGGCAGGATCACGTGCCACATGATCTGCACATAGCTCATTCCCACGCATCTGCCTGCCTCAAGCTGTCCCGCCGGTACGCTCTCCAGAGCTCCTCTTAATGTTTCGGCTGCGTACGCTCCTTCATTTATGGAAAAAACGACAACCGCCGCCGGAAACGCGTCGATATTGACACCGATGGACGGGAGTCCGAAGAAGATCACGTAAAGCTGCACCAGAAGCGGTGTGCCGCGGATAACCCAGATATAGAATCTGCAGATCTGCCTCAGGACCGGAAGGTGGGCATACTGGACTAAAGCCACAACTACCGCTATAACAAGGGCTATCGCAAACGATATTACTGTAAGAGGTATAGTCATCAGAAGTCCGCGGCTTAACAGCTGTGGAAATGACTGGACTACAACCTGCCATACATCCTGCATAATTTACTCCTTTACTCTGTCCCCGTCAGATGCTTTCCTGTGAGAAAGCATCCATTACTCCTTCACCCTGTCCCAATGGTGTCCCGCCAGATGAGTCAGGAAGAGGATACCTCTGATGATGAGCTCTGTGCACATCGCTATCCATACGCCCCGCAGTCCAAGCCTGCTGGAAAGGACTGCCGCCATAGGGATTCTGACTCCCCACATGCTGATGATATTCCGGATCATCGACGAGAGCGTATCTCCTGTGCCTCTGAAAACTCCGCCTGCCACAATAGACGCCCCGAACATCGGCTCAGCGAAGGCCTCGATCCTCAGGACCTCCGTCCCCAGCTGTCTTATCGCCTTATCCGGGCTTAATATCCCTATCATCTGCGGCGCAAAAATATACATCATGACTCCGGCCGCTGACATCACAACGATTCCACACAGTGTGGTCAGAAAGCCAAGCTTTCTCGTCAGCTCATGTCTCTTCGCTCCGTAGCACTGCCCTATAAGAGTTACCGCCGCGGACTGGATGCCGTAGCCAGGCATGTAGCAGAGGCTTTCCGCCGTGACCGCGAAGGAATTTGCCGCAATGGAGATTGCTCCAAGCGGCGCTACTATCGTCGTCGATACGACCTGCGCGCCGCCCATTATAAGTGACTCTATCGCGGATGGGACTGAGATCCGAAAGGCCCTCTTTACAGTAAGCCTTACATCCATAAGCTTCTCTCCGGCACGTGGTCTTAAAACCTTTGAGACCTTCAGCACGTAGAAAAGACCTGTGACCGCCGCCACTGTCTCGGCAAGCGCTGTTCCAAGGGCCGCGCCGCGGATCTCCATGCCGAAACCAAATACCGTGATGCCGTTTACTTTTCTTACAGGGAAAATAAACAGGAGATTAAAAACTACATCCAGTGCGCATTCGAGAACTCCGAGGATGCTTGGAAGCTTCATATTACCGGAAGCCTCGACTATTCCCGCCGTCGAGTACATCATCTGCATCGCCGGCAGCGCTGCCGCATATATAATGAAATACTGTGAGGCCCGCGGAGCTGTCTTCGCGTCACCGCCAAGCCATACTGGTATCTTCCCTGAAAAAATAACACAGAACGCCGAAAATACTATGCTTATGACAAGTGCCGCCAGAAGGCCGATCTTTACGACGTTTCTCGCCTCCCTCTCCTCTCCTGCTCCTATCCTGTGCGCTATCAGGACTGCAAATCCTATGCAGGTCGAGGTGCACAGGCCTCCGATAAGCCAGGTCGTAGATGAGACAAGCCCTATGGCTGCTGAATCCGTGGCTCCGAGCTGTCCGACCATCGATGCGTCTATGTACTGCATGATGATCGAGGACAGCTGGGCGACTATCGCCGGAAGCGCCAGCTGAGCTATAAGAAGCACCTCTTCCCTGCCTGTAAGCTCCTCGCCTGAGCGCATCGCTGAAAGCAGGTTTTTATGCGCTTTCATACATTTTACATTCTCCTAAAAAAATATCAGGCTCTATTATATAATAGATTGCACACAATGTAAAATAAAACTTTAGTAAACCCCACTGGGGTATACGCCGGGATTTAAAAAGGGACTGCCCTGCAGTCCCTTGGTATATCATGTATGTATAGTATGTAAAGTATAGGAAGAATGTGCAAAAACCGCGTTTATTTTTTCAGTGACTCAAAGCCCTGCTCGAGATCCTCGATGATATCATCGATGTGCTCGGTTCCGATTGAAAGACGGATGGTGTTTGGCTTTATGCCCTGATCTAAGAGCTCCTCCGGGCTGTCCTCTGAGTGAGTTGTGGAAGCCGGATGAATAACGAGTGACTTGACATCTGCGACATTTGCGAGAAGTGAGAAGAGCTCAAGATGATCGATGAACTTCTTTGCTGTGTTCTCATCGCCCTTGATGTCGAAGGTGAAGATTGACGCACCGCCGTTCGGGAGGTACTTTTTATAGAGTTTCTGCTGCAGAGGGTCCTTTGATGCTGCCGGGTGAGAAATATACTCTACCTCAGGTCTGGTCTGTAAATACTCTACTACCTTCAGAGCGTTCTGAACCTGTCTCTCGACACGGAGTGAAAGTGTCTCAAGTCCCTGAAGGAAGATCCATGCGTGGATAGGGCTTAAGGTAGCGCCCTCATCACGAAGGATGATAGCACGGAGATATGTAGCTATAACTGCCGGAGCTGTATCCTTTGCGAATGAAAGTCCGTGATATGACGGGTTCGGTTCTGTAAGCCATGGATACTTGTCAGAGGAAGCCCAGTCAAACTTTCCTCCATCTACAATGACACCGCCGATTGTGGTTCCGTGTCCGCCGATGAACTTTGTAGCTGAGTGAACTACGATATCTGCGCCGTACTCGATCGGTCTGATGTAGTATGGTGTAGCGAAGGTGTTGTCAACGATGAGCGGAAGTCCGTGCTTATGAGCGATCTCGGCCCACTTCTCGATGTCTACTACTTCGCTGTTCGGGTTTCCAAGTGTCTCTACATAAAGTGCCTTGGTGTTATCCTTTATGGCGCCCTCGATCTCGTCATAGTTGAACGGATCTACGAAAGTGGTGTTTACGCCGTAGTCTACAAAGGTATGAGCTAAGTAGTTATATGTACCGCCGTAGATGTTCTTTGCTGATACGATGTGGTCTCCTGCCTTTGCTACTGCCTTGAAAGCGTATGTAACAGCTGCTGCTCCTGATGAAACCGCAAGTGCTGCAACGCCTCCCTCAAGGGCTGCGATCCTCTTCTCGAATACATCCTCAGTAGGGTTTGTAAGTCTGCCGTAGATGTTTCCTGCGTCCTTGAGTCCGAATCTGGCCTCTGCGTGGTCTGAATTATGAAATACGTATGATGATGTCTGATAAATAGGTACTGCTCTGGAATCAGTAACCGGATCTGCCTTCTCCTGTCCTACGTGAAGAGCAAGTGTCTCAAAATGAAGTTTTCTCTCTGAATATGGTTTAGCCATTGTTATATCTCCTTATATGTAATCGTCCTGTATGTCTTATGAAAAAAGTGCTGTTGAAAGGTATCTGTCTCCTGAATCCGGAAGAAGAGCCACGATGTTCTTGCCCTTGTTCTCTGGTCTCTGTGCAAGGATGTCAGCTGCCTTTAAAGCTGCTCCTGAGGAAATACCTACGAGTGTACCTTCGGTAACAGCGAAGCGGCGTCCTTCCTCGAAGGCGTCATCGTTATCGATCTCGATGATCTCGTCGTAAACCTTTGTA
>JBJELA010000389.1:0-5322 GCA_051878915.1 Candidatus Weimeria sp. | reverse complement strand
TGATGCAAAAAAAAATAACGGCTTTGAAAAAGACACACAGTATGAAGAAAAGAGTAAGTCAGAGTCTGAAGAGATAAACGGGACAGATGGTTATTCGTCTGCAGATGAATCAACCAGAACCGGGCTCGCTGATAATTCAGGTCAGGGAGAGGCAGTTGAGGAAAAGACCAACTGGGTAAAGGAAGTAATCAGCTGGTTTGTAATGGTAGCTGTTATTCTTGCGGCTATCTGGTTCCTGACTAATTTCATTATAGTAAACGCAAGGATTCCATCCGGTTCCATGGAAAATACCATTATGACCGGAGACAGGCTTATTGGTGAGAGATTTGCTTACTGGTTCAGTGATCCGAAGAGAGGAGACATTGTACTTTTCCACTGGCCGGTCGAGCCTGACACTATCTACATCAAGAGAGTGATAGGACTTCCGGGTGAGACAGTCACTATCAAGGGTGGAAAAATATACATTAATGACAGTAAAACACCTCTTAAGGAGGATTATCTGAAGGAGGAGTGGACCGTAGATAATGACGGCTACACCTTCCATGTACCGAAGGACAGCTATCTGATGCTTGGCGATAACAGGAACAATTCCGCCGACAGCAGAGACTGGGCGGAAGAGGCGCTTGAATATGGCGTTGCCAAAACTGATGAGCAGGCTCAGAAGTATACCTATGTGAAGAAGAGCGCTATAATCGGCAAAGCCTGGTTCCGCTATTTCGGCGGCTTCAAGAACCTGACAAATACGGCGCACTATTGAACGTAGTCTGGTAGTAAAACGTCTTTATGTAAGTAACAGATTACAGGATTTTACATGCCTGTCCATAAGAATCATAATAAGGATGTATCCGGCCCCGCTCTGCGGGGCCGTTTTTTTATACGGAAAGGGATCTGGAGTCTTTAAAAAATTTGTTGCCGTGAATAGTAACAAAAATTTAACAAAAAAATCACAGAGAATTACGTTGACATACGTTCTCACCGGAGTATAATAAAATAGTTCGTAAGTGAACAATTCAGAAACGAACTGTTCGAAACCGAACAGTTAACCACAAACCAATAAGATACAGAAATTCAGATTTTACAGATAAGAAAGGAGCCTCATACATTGCATGACAGTATTATAAGCGAGAATGAGCACCTGGTAGGCTATCAGATGAGAATGCTTGAGAAGAACATGAGAAATGCATTTGAAACGCTTCAGTACAAGACTTTTCCGGACAGAGACCGGACTACGGTAGCGCAGGGATGGGTAGTGGGATATCTGTACAGGCACAGTGAGCTGGACATATATCAGAAGGACCTCGAAAATACTTTTCATATGGCGCCATCAACCATTACAGCAATCGTCAAAAACCTGGAGAAGTCGGGCCTTATCAAAAGAGAGGCAGTCGAAAAGGACGCGAGGCTGAAAAGGATAGTCCTGACAGAAAAGGGACTTGAATTCCAGAAAAAGACAATGGAGAACTTCGATAAGCTTGAACGAAAAGCGGTAGAAGGTATCCCGAAGGATGACCTCGATAAATTTTTTGAAGTGGTGTTTCAGATCAAAAAAAACGTTGAAAATTTCGCTGAGTGAACATTTTTAACACAGATGGACACTCGTAAAACGATATTTTCAGGAAAACAGCAACAAATCAAGGAGTAAATATTGAAAACTATTTTTAAAAATGTAAAGGGCTACTGGGCGGCCACGATAGCCACGCCTATATTCATGCTGCTTGAGGTATGCACGGATATGATAATCCCGCTGCTGATGGCATCGATAGTAGATTACGGAGTCAACAAGGGCAATATGCACCATATCTACGTATATGGAGCACTGATGCTCGTTGCCGCGGCTTTCGGTCTTTTTAACGGTATGATGGGAGGAAAGTACGGAGCTATTGCCTCGGCCGGACTCGCGAAGAACTTAAGGAGCGCAGAGTTTAAAAAGATCCAGACCTATTCTTTCGCGAATATCGATAAATTTTCACCGTCGTCTCTGATCACAAGACTTACGACAGATGTGACGAACGTTCAGAATGCCTGGCAGCAGCTGCTTCGAATGGGAATGAGAGCGCCGTCTTCCATCATCCTCGCGATGATCCTCTCATACAGAGTAAGCCCGGAGCTCGCGAATATCTACCTGTACGCGATTATTTTTCTGGTGATCGTAATGGTGATACTGATGCCGGTCACAGCGAAAATGTTCGACAGGGTATTCAAGAGGTACGATGCCCTGAATGAGAGCGTTGAGGAGAACGTCTCGGCTATCCGCGTGGTAAAGGCCTATGTACGTGAGGACTACGAGAAGAAAAAATTCAAGAATGCCAGCGAGCAGATTTACCGCGCTTTCATCAAGGTAGAGAAGATGATGGTCATGATGATGCCGCTTATGACGGCAGTCGTGTATGTCTGCATCCTGCTTCTGTCATGGAACGGAGCAAAGCTGATCATCGGAGGAAGCCTGACTACAGGTGAACTGCTGCAGCTTCTGACTTACTGCATGAACATCCTGATGTCACTTATGATGTTCGCGATGGTCATCATGATGATCTTCATGAGTTCGGCATCCATCAGACGAATCGGAGAGGTGATAAACGAGGAGCCGACAATCACTAATCCTGAGAATCCGGTAATGGAAGTGCCGGACGGAAGCGTTGATTTTGAGCATGTGAACTTCTCATATAACAACAACGGCACCGGCGAATATGTCCTTAGCGATATCAATCTTCATGTAAAAAGCGGTGAGACTATAGGAATCATCGGAGGGACCGGATCGGCGAAAACTTCACTGGTAAGCCTTATCCCGAGGTTGTATGATGTATCAACCGGCACAGTAAAGGTCGGCGGATGCGATACCAGAAAATACGATGTAAAGACTCTGCGTGACGCTGTTTCGGTGGTGCTTCAGAATAACGTGCTGTTCTCAGGGACAATCTACGATAACCTCCGCTGGGGCGACAAGAATGCGACTGACGAGGAATGCAGAAGAGCCGCTGAGCTCGCCTGCGCCGACGAGTTCATAGACAGGTTCCCGGAAGGCTACAACACGAGGATCTCTCAGGGCGGTACCAACGTCTCCGGCGGACAGAGACAGAGACTCTGTATCGCGAGGGCTCTTCTGAAAAAGCCGAAGGTCCTGATCCTTGACGATTCGACGAGCGCTGTCGATACGAACACCGACGCGAAGATCCGCAAGGCTTTCAGGGAAGAAATCCCTGGAACCACGAAGTTTATCATAGCGCAGCGTGTTTCCTCAGTCATGGACGCCGACAGGATCATAGTAATGGACGATGGAAAAATAAGCGGTATCGGAACACACGAGGAGCTGCTGAAGAACAACGCTATTTACAGGGATGTGTATGAATCCCAGACAGGTGCCGGGAACGGTGATTTTGACGAGAAAGGAGATGACTGATCATGCCAGGTCCAAGACCTAACAGAAGCGTAAAGCTGGATAAACAGCAGAAGGCAAAGGCAAAGCTTTCACTGAAAAGGCTTTTCAAGGATATTTTTTCCAGGTATCCGCTGCAGATCATCTCTGTAGTGATCCTTATTTTTATCAGCGTGCTATGCAACGTTCAGGGAACGATGTTCATGCAGAGGCTGATCGATGATTACATCACGCCGATGCTTAAGGATGTCGCGGCCGGGCGGACAGCGGATTTCTCGCCGCTGCTCGGAGCGATAAGACAGGTGATGGCGTTCTATATCTTAGGTATAGTTGCGACCTATGTATATAACCTTATTATGATATATGTCGCGCAGGGCATGATGAAGTCGATCCGTGACAGGATGTTTGTACACATGCAGGATCTGCCGATCAGATATTTTGACAACCACGCTCATGGCGACATCATGAGTCTCTATACAAACGATATCGATACATTAAGACAGATGATAAGCCAGTCAGTGCCGCAGATCATCAACTCAGCGATCACTGTAGTATCTGTGCTTGTTTCGATGTTCATTCTGTCAGTTCCGCTTACGATCGTAACTCTTCTGATGGTCGGAGTCATGATCTTTGCGACTTCGAAGCTCGCCGGACTTTCGGGAAAGTACTTTGTCGAGCAGCAGACAGACATTGCCGAGGTAAATGGTAATGTCGAGGAGATGATGCAGGGGCAGAAGGTTGTAAAAGTATTCAACCACGAGGAAGAGGCCATAGAGGATTTTGAAAGACTGAACGACAAGCTCTGTGAAAGCGCCGCAAGGGCAAATACCTACGCGAACGTCCTTGGACCGGTGAACAGCCAGCTCGGTAACGCAAGCTACGTCCTCGTGACAGTGATCGGCGGAATCATGGCTCTTTCAGGAGTTACAGGGCTGACACTCGGCAAGCTGGCAAGCTTCATGTCATTTAACAAGAGCTTCTCGATGCCTATCAACCAGGTATCCCAGCAGCTGAACTTCATTATCATGGCAATGGCCGGTGCCGGCCGTATCTACTCTCTTCTCGACGAGGAGCCTGAGACAGATGACGGCTACGTGACTTTGGTCAACGCGAACATTGCTGACGACGGCACTGTGACAGAAGCTGACCACAAGACAGACGTCTGGGCATGGAAGCATTATCATAAGGCTGATAATACAACGACCTACCAGAAACTGACAGGAGACATTGTCTTAGATGACGTGAACTTCGGCTATGTGCCGAATAAGGAGGTACTGCACCATGTAAGCCTCTATGCTGACGCTGGTCAGAAGATCGCCTTCGTCGGAGCGACAGGTGCAGGAAAGACCACCATTACGAACCTGCTGAACAGGTTCTACGATGTGGAGGACGGCAGGATCCGCTACGACGGGATCAATATCAACAAGATAAAAAAGGCCGATCTTCGCCGCTCACTCGGAATAGTGCTTCAGGATACGCATCTTTTCACAGGTACGATCGCGGAAAATATCCGCTACGGCAGACTTGACGCTACGGATGACGAGGTGAAGGCAGCGGCAAGGCTGGCAAACGCCGACGGATTTATCCGAAGGCTGCCGCACGGCTACGACACAGTCATAAAGGGCGATGGCGCGAACCTCTCCATGGGACAGCGCCAGCTGCTCGCTATCGCGAGAGCGGCTATCGCCGATCCGCCGGTGCTCATCCTCGACGAGGCTACAAGCTCGATCGATACGCGTACTGAAAAAATAGTCCAGGACGGCATGGACAAGCTGATGGCTGGCCGCACGACATTCGTTATCGCGCACCGTCTTTCGACGATCAGGAATTCCGACTGCATCATGGTCCTCGACCAGGGCAGGATTATCGAGAGAGGAAGCCACGACGAGTTGATGCAGCAGGGTGGCAAGTACTACCAGCTCTATACAGGAAAAATAGTAAATGCCTGA
>JBJELA010000388.1:0-5345 GCA_051878915.1 Candidatus Weimeria sp. | reverse complement strand
AAGCTGTGATAGGGTTAGAGAGTAATCCTGTGACAGCTCATGAGAGAAGTAACAATATTGCAGTTATTAAAGATATGGAAGAGAAAGCCCGAGAACTGCTGAACCTGGAATAAGTCAGCTAATGGACAAACAGCAAGCAATCCTTGCAAACCGCTTATTTAAGCACATTGCAAGGAATGCTTGCTTGTTTTTTTATGCTTCTGTTGTATCATATAAATCAACAGCACAAAGCTTTGATGCAGAAAAATGATGCGAAGAATGAAAGGAACCATCTATGGACTTTGGATCGCAGATGAAAGAATTGAGAAAACAGAACAATCTCACACAGGAACAGACAGCGGATAAGCTGGGTGTATCCCGACAAGCTGTTTCGAACTGGGAGAATAACAAGAACCTTCCAGATATTGAAATGGTAATAAAAATTTCTCAGATATTCTCCGTATCATTGGATGAATTGATATTAGGAGGTACAAATGAAATGAATAATATGACAGAACAGCTAATCGATGATGGAAGTGATACCAGAAAAATAAAACTATCATCAAAGTTCATAATTACCGGCGCTATCCTTATGCTTATCGGATTTATCTGCTTTGTGCTGAAAAGCATTACAGTGGAATACATCGATTCACAAGGCATCCTGCATGAGAACTTTTTCTTCATACCAATAGGATATCTGTTTATTTTTATAGGGCTGATAGTGATTTTGGTAGGTGTCGTAAAAACCTGCAAGGCTAAAATCCGTAAAAATAAACGCCGCTGAATCTTAAAAAAATCGGTCAGTTATTGCTTATCAATGCAGAGAATATCAGTTGAAAGAGCCTTAAATATTTTTTTTAAAATTATAAAGCTGATGAAAGCCAGTCCGTATTATGCTATAAGAGCAGCAACGGGCTGGATTTTTTCATCATCCGTCACACTGTTCCCGTTTCTGTAGCTATCCAACCCAGATGTTCTCACGGAGAAAATGCATATGACAAGAACTACCAGTCTCATTATCAAATGCCCAATCTGGGGCAAGGCTCATGAGACTGCACATATAATGCGTCCGGTAAATGATGAAGTGGCAGCGCTTTGGATGATTTTAAAAGATCCATAAAAGATCTATGACAGGAAAACTATTTGATAAATGAATATTTAACCGCTAGATATATATCGGTTCTCTTCGGCTTGTTATTTGACATTTTCAACGCAACATTGCCAGACTTAACGCAACATTTTGCATTGACCTTGGCATAACATGGCGTTCTATAGTACAATAATATTATGTAAGCTGGTACACACCCCACCACTTCCACAGAACATGGAGGTAATAAATATCAGGACAATACCGTGAACGACATAGACATCGACGACAACTAATTGCTGCATCAGGCCCTGATGCCTGTTGAAAGAAAATATCTCCTTAAAAAATAAATGCCCCGCTCCAGAGAGTTTCTCCAGGGCGGGACTTTTGTTTTGCCTGTTTCTGATTATCGCGATCCGCGATAATCGCATAAATACAGTGTTTTACGACACCAGATAGTCCATTACGACATTGTAGAGCAGGTTGCACAGCCTGTTCGCGTACGTTGAGACAAAGCAGAGCTCATCCTCGCTTCCGTCTGGCGGGACTACCAGGGCCGCAAGCTCTGCTTCGGTCGGATCCTCGTCTTCCGGTTCATCCTTTGTCGTCATCATCCAGCGCTTTAAGGTATCCCAGGAATACTCGCGTATATCCGTTCCCTTAAGCCTTGTCTCAAACACCCAGTTCATAAGCTCTAAGAGCAGGTCCAGAAGGTTCTGGGCATTTTTGACTGCCTCGTTTCCCGGAAACTCATACCTCAGGTTCATGGCCGGCTTTGCGCAGACCTCTTCAACATAGAAGGTCTTGCCTTTGTACGTGCACGGGATCTGCAGGTATCCGTATTCATCAAGGACTTTCCCGTCAGGCGTCTTTGTGTAATGATGCGCTATATAGTTGCAGCCGTACTTTCTTAAATCCACATTTCCCATAGTTTTCTGCCTCCTTTCCGGCGGTATACCTGCCGCTAAGCCTCTTCTCAAATGCCCACTCCATCCTGGCGATAAGGAGCTCTTATATCGTGATTTCCTGTTCCAGAAACTTTTGATATCCTCAGCTGGATGCTTATGAGCAGTTTTCACAACCCCCAATAGTTATTTTACACCTTTGTGTGTAAATTACCATAAATATCTTTCTCATATTTTCAGGTATTTATGACAGTTGAGCAAACCTATGAAAGACATCCTCTCCTTTTTAGCGGAGGATTTCCGTACCAGATGGCGTTTTATGTGTTTTGGTACGGAATTCATGAGGCTCAGGGAATTCGCAGGGATCCGGTATGTTTGAGAAGAATCCTTGTAAAAACACCTGTTTTAATTTATAATATCTGTTTATATGGAAAATAATGACAGAATAGACAAACCAGATAATATCGAAAAGAAAAATAATCCGGTCTCCGCGCTGCTGCTACTGATTGCCGCAATTTTATGGGGCTTTACTTTTACATTCCAGGACATGGGCGCAGACCATATAGATGCAAGCTCCTTTGTGGCAATGCGAAGCTGGATAGCGTGTATTTTTTTAATGTTTGTGATCAGAATAGCAGACAGGCAGAAGATTTCAAAAGGTATGCCGACAGGCAGGCCCGAGAACAGTCAGATGAGAAGGCACTACCTGCTTGGCGGCCTGATGTGCGGGGCAGCGTTGTTTTTTGCCGCATTTTTTCAGCAGGTCGGAATCGCATATACCACAACAGCCAAGGCCAGCTTTATCACAGCGCTCTATGTGATCTTTGTGCCGATCACCTGCGTATTCAGAAAACAGTTCCCGAAAGCTCACGTGTGGATTGCAGTAGGCCTGGGAGTTATCGGGCTATACCTGCTTTCATTTGCGCAGGGACCTGAAGGTATCAATCCAGGCGATCTGATCATGCTGATCAGCGCATTTTTGTGGACTGTTCAGATACTCTGCGTGGATTATTTCGGTTATTCGATAGATGGCATAAGACTTTCATTTTATCAGACGCTGACTCAGGGAATTATTTCCACGATTGTAATGCTTATCAGTGGACTGCCGGCTCCGGATCATGTGATGGCAGCTCTCCCGGCAATATTATTCGCTGGTATTTTTTCAAGCGGAATAGCTTTTACTCTCCAGATCATCGCACAGGGCGGACTTGATCCGACTGCGGCTTCCCTTATTATGTGCCTCGAAAGTGTCTTTGGAGCCATCGGCGGCTTTCTCTTTCAGGGACAGACTCTCTCCGGCCGTGAGCTCGCAGGGTGCGCGATAATGTTCGCGGGAATCGTGATCTCCCAGCTTCCGGGCCGCGAGAAAACCAGCTGAATTATCCTGCCCCGTATCAGTACTTTATATATGTATAAAAAAAGCGCCTCTGACTTACGTGACGTAAATCAGAAGGCGCCGTGTGTTATGTCGTAGAAATCAGAGAGCGCATCACTTTCATTCACATATTGCGTCTGCTAATGCTGCAAAAGCCGCGTCATCTGAAGGTTTTCTCATAGTCTTTATGGTAACGACCGGTTCTACGAGAGTAAGCCCCATTTTTTCCACATATTCCTTCATCTTATTGGCTGCCAGAGGTCCCCAGGAACCATTCTGGATCAGGCCTACTTTCCTGTTCTTTAACGCCTTGCAATGAAGGTGATAGAGGAAGTCTTCCATAGGCGGGAACAGATTGCCGTCGTAGGTGCAGGAAGCGAGGATCATCCTGTCGTATCTGAAAGCATTTTCAACAGCATATGAGACATCCTCTCTGGTGAGATCAAATCTGATGACCTTCTGTCCCTTCTTTGCCAGCTCACCGGCGAACTGCAGCATGGCGTCCTTTGTATTGCCGTGAATAGAAGCATAGGCAAGCAGGATTCCGCTCTCTTCCGGAGTATAGGTGCTCCAGTGATTGTATTTATCGATGTAATATCCCAGGTCATCCTGAAGAACAGGGCCATGAAGAGGCGCGATACGCGCGATGTCAAGTCCGGCTGCCTTTTTAAGGAGTGCCTGTACAGGTGAGCCATACTTACCGACGATATTGCAGAAATATCTCCTGGACTCACAGATCCAGAATCCCTCTGTCTTCTCGGCGGACTCATCAAAATGTCCATCTTCGTACTGCTTTATCGTACCGAAGGTTCCGAAAGCGTCAGCTGAGAAAAGAGTCTTTTCGCTCTCCTCGTATGTAACCATGACCTCAGGCCAGTGAACCATCGGAGCCATGAAGAATTTAAGCGTATGGCTTCCAAGAGAGAGTTCCTCGCCTTCCTTTACAGCGATGAACCTGTCTGTATAATCCTTCTCGAAAAACTGTGGCAGCATGGCTTTGGTCTTTGCTGATCCGACGAGCTTCATATCAGGATACTCGTCAGCTAACCAGCCGATGTTTGCGGAATGATCCGGCTCGAGATGCTGTATTACCAGATAGTAAGGAGTCCTGCCATTCAGCGCGGCCTTGAGATTTGCTCTCCACTGCTCACTTCCGCGCTTGTCAACAGTATCCATTACTGTCAGCTTTTCGTCTTCTATCAGGTAAGAGTTATAAGTGACACCATTTGGTATCGGATACTGACTCTCAAATAAATCCAGATCGTAATCATCTACACCTAAATATTTAACTGTGTCTGTAACTTTCATTAATATCCTCCTGTTCAGATATTGTCGATGTACCACATCTGTTTAATATTAGATAATTCCTTACCTGAAGTCAACCGGAATACACGATTTTAATTGTAGAACATTAAAAAATATCTCCGGTTCACATCATGGATACATACCTGTTCATATCCTCTGATAGTCTGCCGCTGTCTGTGACATGGCCCCTTCCCTCTGTAGCTCCAGGTGCCTGTCAAACAGCTTCGGGTCTGAGACAAAAGCCTCCGCCCCGCTCACAAGTTCATTGAAATCCGAGAATATATGGCAGTCTGCCGTATATCTGCGGCGGTGAACTGTATCCTTAAATGACAGTATCAGCATATTATTCAGAAATGCCCTTTCCACTGAGGAAAGGATTTCCATTCCATAGTTGATGTCAAAATACAGATCACATTTCAGAAACAGCTTGTTCACGGCAGTCTTTTTTACAACGGGATAGAGCCTTACATTCGGATACCGTGAAAATGCCATAAGCCTCTCCGACATCTCTGTTACCGCGGCAATATGAAAATTCAGCTGTGGCAGAGAAGTGACTATCACATCGAGTTCCTCTATCTGGTCGGAGTTCGTGCAGATAAGGACATCGTGGCCGTGATTATTTTTCCTGGAAAAATCATAGATGAATCCCAGCGGATGGACCATGCCAGGAGAGGCGCCTGATTCGAGAAGCCCT
>JBJELA010000387.1:0-5358 GCA_051878915.1 Candidatus Weimeria sp. | reverse complement strand
AGGAACGTAAGCCTTTTTTGCTGTTGTCTTCTTTGCTGACTTTACAGCCGTCTTTTTGGTCTTTGTGGAAACTGATGTGGCTGCTATAGAAGCACCAGAACTGGCTGCAGCTGTAGCAGTAGTCTGAGTCTCCTCAGCTGCTGCCGGTATGGCTGGAACCATTGTAAAAATAATGGCACAAGCTATGGCTGTTGCAAGTTTTATCTTCAAAATAAAAACCTCCGATGTCTGCCCCCATCTGAACAAGTGATATTATGACACAATTTTGTAACATTTGCAAGCGAATATTAACAATTTTCAATTTTTCTTAAATAAATATACCTGTCAGCCCTTGTATTACGCGGTATTCAACGGAAGTATTTTTTTTAATACATGCAGAATATTGATTTTTTAAAAAAAACAAAAAAGTCAGACCTGAAGCTGTGATAAGCTCCAGATCTGACCTTACTGTTAAAGCATTATGAAGTTTCTATCCTGAAACAGTTCTGCCAGAAATCAGTTAAGTAATAAAAATTACTTGGCAGCATCTGCTTCCTTCTCAGCTGCTGCTTCCTCATCAGCCTCAAGAACTGCCTCTGCAGCTGCGTCCATATGCTGATGCTCAGCAATATGAAGAACTGATGACTCAAGCGGTGTAGTAACATCGATATCCGGATTCTTTGTGATATCGAGGTCTGCAACTGTAAGCTCTGTTCCGATAGGAAGTGTTGAAACATCGATCTCGATCTTATCAACGATATCCTTAGGATATGCCTTGTACTCGATAGTACTTACATCTCTTGTGATGAATCCGTTTGTACGATCCTCGTTTAAGAGAACGATCTCAGCAACACCCTTAACCTTCTCAGTAGCGATCAGGTGCTGGAATGTCATATCGAGGAATCTGGTATTCAGATGATCCTTGTCTGCTGACTTGATCATCGTATCGTACTCTTTGCCGTCTACTACGAGAGTAGCCTCAGATCCAACATGATGAGACTTCATGAACTGTGTAGCTTCGTTTGCGTCGATGACAAGTGAAAGTGACTCCGGGAGATCCTTTCCGCACATAGATGCTGTGATGAATCCCTCACGACGAAGAGCCTTAGCCTTCTTTGACATGTCACGTGTTTTAGCATTAAGTGATGCCATTTTAAAAACTCCTTTCTGCGGGCCGTTTTGACCCCAGGCAGACCCGGTTTGAATCTGCCGACAAAAATTGCGCCATTTATTAATATACCACAGAACTCCCTATGGAATCAAGCTTTTATTTCTTTTTTAAGATTTAACAAAGCATTTGTTGAATGTCCCCTGTAAAAAATATAAAATATAGCTTAAAGGAGGCTTTTAATCATGAATACACCACTTGTCTGGGCTCACAGAGGAGCCAGCGGATACGCACCGGAAAATACCATACCAGCCTTTGAGCTCGCTGCTGAGATGGGCGCTGACGGAGTAGAGCTCGATGTGCAGTTTACAAAGGACGGACAGATCGTTGTCTGCCACGACGAGACCATAGACCGCACCTCAAACGGAGCAGGGTGGGTCAAGGATTTAACTTTTGATGAACTCAGGGCACTGAATTTTGACAATGGGAACAGGGCCTATGAAGACGTACAGATCCCTTCCATGCAGGAAGTTTTTGACTGTCTTCGCCCTACAGATCTTGTAATAAATATCGAGCTTAAGACCGGCATTTATTTTTATCCGGGGCTTGAAGAGGCCATAGTTGAGCTGACGCACAAAAACGGCTTTGATGACAGAGTCATCTACTCCTCGTTCAATCATTATTCAGTAATGAAGATAAAGGAGATAGCTCCTCAAGCAAAGACAGGTTTCCTCTATGCGGACGGTCCGCTCGACATGCCTTCTTACGGCGCTTCACACGGAGTTAACGCCCTTCACCCTGCGCTCTACAATCTTCAGTTCCCTGATTTTATGAAGGAGTGCAATAATAAAGGACTCGACGTGAATGTCTGGACAGTAAATGAGGAGAAATACCTCAGGTTCTGCGCGGATGCCGGAGTACACGCTGTCATCACGAATTATCCGAAGAAGGCTCTCGAGTTCTACGGGAGAAAAAAATAATGGAACTATTAGGTGAAGACGATTTTTTAACGGCCATGAACGGTCCTTGTAAAAAATGGCGCGAAAGCTGCGTAAAGGATGGATATTTTTCCTCCTTTGACAGGACGGATATCCACTACTACTATGCCATTCCGGAGTCACCAAAAGCTGTGATTGTGATGTTCCACGGGTTCTGCGAGTTCTTTGGCAAGTATCATGAGATGGCCTGGTATTTTTATCAGGAAGGATACGGTTTCTTTTTCCCGGAGATGCGCGGTCACGGGCTCTCTGGCGGCAAGCTGCCTGAAAAGGACCTGGTCCATGTCAGAAATTACAGGCAGTATGTGGCCGACATGAAGATATTTTTTGAGAGCATTGTAAAAATAAAAGCGGCGCCAGACATACCGAAGCTGCTGTTTGCTCACTCTATGGGCGGAGCAATAGGTGCGCTCTACCTCGAAAAATATCCCGATGACTTCAGGGGAGCCATTCTCTCAAGCCCTATGATACGCCTGCAGACCGGCGGCATCTCACCGGCAAAGATAAGGCTCCTTAGCATCTATGTTCATCTCTGCCACAAGCAGAAGTGCCTGTCAGTCGGGCAGCACCGCTTCGACGGCGTAAATGTCTTTGAGACGAGCAGCTGCCAGTCGAAGGCCAGGTATGACTACCTGTTTAATCAGCGCCTTGAAAACGAGGAATATCAGACTTACGGAGCCACGTTCGGCTGGTCTTTAGCCAGTCTTTCCGCTACGAAAAAGCTCATAAGAAACGCTGGACAGATAAAAACCCCGCTTCTGGTTTTTGAAGCGGGAAATGATCATCTCGTAGATCCGGGCGGATATGATGATTTTCTTGGCAAAGTACCTCAGGCAGAGCACATCAGATACGAGACTTCAAAGCACGAGATCTTCAATTCTACTGATGATGTGAGAAAAGACTACTATAAGCATGTATTTAAAGCTTTTGAATCATTCTGTTCAAAGCCTTAAAGCTTTTCCGTGACCTCTTCTCTGTAGACCTTTTTGAAGAAGATAAGCGACAGTATAAATGATACACACTCGGCGATAAGGAAGCACCACCAGACATTGTTTACATTACCGGTCTGCGCTAAGAGCCATGCTGCGGGGATCAGTATGACGAGCTGTCTTCCAAGTGATACAAAAAGCGAATAAATGCTTCTCGAGAATGCCTGGAAGATAGATCCCATCACAATGCCGCAGGCTGCTATCGGGAAATGTATGGCAATGGTCCTGAGTGCAGGGACTCCCATCCTTATCATCTCAGCAGATGGCGAGAAAAGTGAAAGCAGCTGTTTCGGGAACAGCTCAAATACCAGGGTTCCGCAGAGCATTATTGCGACAGCAAGCTTTAAGGCGAACCTTAAGGCTTCATTTATCCTGTCCTTCTTCTTTGCTCCGAGGTTATAGGCGAGAACCGGAATCATACCATTGTTCAGACCAAATACCGGCATAAAGAAGAAAGACTGAAGCTTGAAATAGGCGCCAAAAACTGCGATTGCCGTGGATGAGAACGCCTTGAGGATCATATTCATGCAGTATGTCATGACTGATCCGATCGCCATCATGAGTATGGACGGGACACCTACCGCATAGATCCGCCTGATCACCCTGGCATGGGGAGTTATTATTTTTTTCAGGGAAAAATGCAGCTCGCTGTTGAAACGCAGATTCAGGAAAAGACCGAGGCATGCCGCTATACACTGCCCCATCACCGTAGCGTAGGCAGCGCCGGCTACTCTCATCTTTGGGAAAATGCCAATACCAAAAATAAATACCGGATCAAAGATGATATTTATCACAGCACCGGTAATCTGTGATGCCATCGAAAGCATAGTACGTCCGGTGGACTGCAGCAGTCTCTCAAATGTGACCTGCATGAATTCTCCGATACCGATGGTGGTCACTATCCTGAGATATGTATATCCGAGCTGACGGATCTTTGGATCATTCGTCTGGGTGTTGATAAAAGGCACAGTACAGGTAAGGCCGATTATCAAAAAGACTATCGCGCTGAAGAAGGCCAGCAGAACGCCTGTATTCGCGGCCGAATCTGATTTCTCAAACTTCTTCTCGCCTAAAGCGCGGGACAGCATGGCATTGATACCTACTCCTGTACCTGCTCCGACCGAGATCATCAGGTTCTGCAGCGGAAAGGCTATCGTAACAGCTGTCAGGGCATTCTCAGACAGCATGGCGACAAAGATTGAGTCAACTACATTGTAAAGTGCCTGGACGAGCATAGAGATCATCATAGGCACAGACATGTTTACTATCAGTTTTTTTACAGGCATGACGCCCATCTTGTTTTCTGGCATTTTTCACTCCTTAAAATATAGTGTAACTTTTTTATTTTACCAGAATTTAACAAAAAAATCAAAATGATTTTTTCACAAAAAAGTGCTCCAAAATTCTCCATTTATGGTACAATAGAACCATAAAATCAATCGGCCGGAGGTACCGGCTTGTCAGAATAGAAACGGGGGTTTACCATGACAAAGATGAAAGAACTAATGGACCATGTAAAGAAGAAAGGGTACGGAACTGTGCCATATGATAATGTAAACGGAGATCCGGTCTACATCTCACGTGGTATCAGGGCGGAGTTCATGGAAGGCGACGACGATATGCAGAAAATCATAGATGCTATCGGCCGCTTTCAAAGGGGCGATTATGGAGATGCTGCCGAGCATGGCAAAACCCCGAGAGAAGGCCATGAATACGGCCGATATGATATAACTCACCTGAGCGGTGATGACTCCTCCGAGGATCCGGCAGTCTGGATCCACAGAGCGGATGATTCTCTTATAGTTTATTTCAGATTCGAGAGGTAAAAATGCAGGCCGGGATTTTCCCGGCCCTTTTTTTGTTACGATATGCTGTAGCAGAAATTTCCATAAGTCTTTTCCGTCTCCTGTATTGCCTGTTCGTTCCTTTCCAAATATAACATGTGGGTTCCGCTGAATTTATCAGCGAGGTTCTTGATGTCGATATAAATATAGAAGGATCAGCAAAGGAAGGAGTGATCGATATGGGTGAAGCAACCAGGAAATTTCTTCTTGAAAGAGATGTAAAGACAACAATTGATGCTTTTTTGTCATCTCCTGCGTCCGGTCTGTGCTAATCCTTCTTTGTTATCTTCCAACGAATTAGCCATGACATGCTTCATTCCCTGACTCGTACATAAAGCGTCAGATCACCTTGACGCCCAGCTATGTCCGTGCGCCCTTAAGTTACGAGACTCGTCTCACTTTATATTTTGCATAGACAGCTCCATGCTCATTCCAGCCTG
>JBJELA010000386.1:0-5362 GCA_051878915.1 Candidatus Weimeria sp. | reverse complement strand
GACGCGGTAGCCATGTGCGTAAACGACGTAGCCTGTGCCGGCGGAGAGCCTTTATTTTTCCTCGACTATATAGCCTGCGGAAAGAACTATCCTGAGAAGATCGCCCAGATAGTCAAGGGAGTCGCAGAGGGCTGCAAGCAGTCCGACTGCGCGCTGATCGGCGGTGAGACAGCAGAGCATCCGGGACTTATGCCGGAGGACGAGTATGACCTTGCGGGATTTTCTGTCGGAATAGCTGACAGAAAGGACCTGATCACCGGAGAGGATATTCACGATGGAGATGTGCTTATAGGCCTCGCTTCTACAGGTGTTCATTCAAACGGCTTTTCTCTTGTAAGAAATGTATTCGAGATGACAAAAGAGTCACTTGACACCTCCTATGATGAGCTCGGCGGAAAGACTCTCGGAGAGGTGCTTTTAGCTCCTACGAGGATCTATGTTCACGCCTTAAAGGCCATAAAGGCAGCAGGCGTCAGGGTACACGGCGTAAGCCACATCACAGGCGGCGGCTTCTATGAGAACGTTCCAAGAATGCTTCACGACGGTGTCAAGGCTGTCATAGAGAAGGATTCATACCCGATGCTTCCTATTTTCCCAATGATGCAGAAGAAGGGCGATATCGACGAGCACGTGATGTATAACACCTTCAACATGGGAATCGGTATGGTGATCGCTGCTGAGAAGTCTGATGCCGACGCTGTTATAAAGGCAGCTGAGAGCACAGGGGACAAGGCTTATGTCATAGGCCGTATCGAGGCAGGCGAGAAGGGAGTCACTCTATGCTGAGGCTCGCTGTATTAGTATCAGGCGGCGGAACGAACCTGCAGGCAATCCTCGATGCCATAGACAGAGGAAATAAAGGAGAGTCAGGCCTTTCAAAGCTCATGGAAGAGGATACTGAACTGACTCCTTCGGAGATCTGTGGTCAGGAGAGCGTTGCGGCCATAAATGACGCGGAGGTTTCGATAGTCATTTCAAATAATCCTGATGCCTATGCGCTTGAGCGTGCAAAAAAGCACGGTGTAAAGGCGGAATGCATAAGTCCGAAGTCATTTGAAAACAGGGCTGATTTTAATAAAGCCCTGCTGGATAAGCTTATGGAAGAGAAGGTGGATCTTATAGTCCTCGCGGGATTTCTGGTGGTTATCCCGCCTGAGATCGTCGAGGCTTTTCCGAACAGAATTATAAATATCCACCCGTCCCTTATCCCGTCTTTCTGTGGCAAAGGCTTCTACGGACTTCATGTTCATGAGGGAGTTCTTGAAAGAGGTGTAAAGGTCAGCGGAGCTACAGTACACTTCGTGGATTCGGGAACAGATACAGGCCCTGTGATCATGCAGAAGGCTGTCTATGTAAGGCAGGACGATACGCCAGAGACGCTTCAGAGAAGGATAATGGAGCAGGCGGAGTGGAAGCTTCTGCCAGGCGCGATAGATCTGATCGCGCACGACATGATCACTGTTGAGAACAGAATTGTAAAAATCAAGGAGCACAAATGAAGGTATTAGTCATTGGAAGCGGTGGAAGAGAGCATGCCATCTGTACAGCAGTGGCAAAGAGCCCACGCGTTGATAAAATTTACGCAGCACCTGGAAATGCCGGAATAGCGCAGGTAGCAGAGTGCGTGCCTATCGGAGCAATGGAGTTTGACAGGCTCGTTTCCTTCGCAAAGGAAAAGTCTATAGACTTTACTATCGTCGGAATGGACGATCCACTGGTAGGCGGCGTAGTCGATGAATTCGAAAAGGCCGGTCTCAAGGTATTTGGTCCTAGAAAAAACGCGGCTATACTCGAGGGAAGCAAGGCTTTTTCAAAGGATCTGATGAAAAAATACGGCATTCCTACCGCAGACTATCAGACCTTTAATAATCCGGAGGATGCGTTAGAGTACTTAAAGACCGCGAAGATCCCTATCGTCTTAAAGGCAAGCGGACTTGCGCTCGGAAAGGGCGTTCTTATCTGTCAGACCAGAGAAGAGGCCTACGAGGGCGTCAAGACTCTTATGGAGGACAAGAAGTTCGGAGAAGCCGGAGATACCATAGTCATTGAGGAGTTCATGACAGGCCCTGAGGTTTCGGTCCTTTCTTATACAGATGGAAAGACAATCCAGCTGATGAGCTCCGCAATGGACCATAAGAGAGCAGGAGACGGCGATACCGGTCTTAACACCGGAGGAATGGGTAACATCAGCCCTTCACCATACTATACCGAAGAGGTAGATAAATTCTGCAGGGAGCATATCTATCAGAAGACAGTTGACGCTATGGCAGCAGAGGGCAGGCCGTTCGTAGGAGTCATTTTCTTCGGACTTATGCTTACTTCCGACGGACCGAAGGTCCTTGAGTATAACTGCCGTTTCGGCGATCCTGAGGCTCAGGTTGTTCTTCCGAGACAGAAGACTGACATCATCGATGTCATGGAGCACTGCGTAGATGGAACCCTTGACCAGATAAAGGTTGAGTACGATGACAACGCGGCAGTATGCGTCATCCTCGCAAGCAACGGATATCCTGTTAAGTACGACAAGGGATTTCCTATTACAGGTCTCGATGATCCGAGATTCGATGGGAAAGAGTATTTCTGCTTCCATTCAGGCACAAAGTTTGCGGATGATGGAAAGACTATACTCACGAATGGCGGCCGTGTCCTTGGAATCACTGCTATTGGAAAGGACCTGAAGGAAGCCCGCTCGAAGGCCTATGCAGCTACAGAATGGGTAAACTTTGAGAACAAGTATATGCGTCACGACATCGGTCACGCTATTGACGAGGTCTGACAGACAGGCATTGACAGATAACGGCACAGACTATGGTTCTGTGCTGTTTTTAAAAGGAAAACTAATATGGAATTACCAAAGGATCCGGCGATGCTTCTTTCTATCGTGAACATGCAGCTCCGTGATAAGGAACCGTCACTTTCAATGCTTGCCGGAAAGTTTCAGACAAGTGAAGAAGAGATAAAGAAGAAGCTCGCGTCAATTGGATATGAGTATGACGCAAAATCAAATCAGTTTGTATAATGGCAGTAAGAGATGATATAAAGGCGCAGCGCGAAAAACTCAAAGGCGCGCCATTAAAGAAAAAATTAAGCTATTTTTTTTATTACTATAAGATCCACCTTCTTGTAATAGCCGCGGTAATCGTCGCTGTCATCTGTATTATCAGCAGGCAGCTTGGCACGAAGCCGCAGGCTCTTACCGGAATTTTCATCAATGCGGAGAATACGGATATAAATACTGATTCGCTTGAAAAAAAGACCGCGAAGGAGGCAGGAATTGACCTTTCAAAGAAATCGATCTTTCTTGATATGTCAAATACCTTAACCCCTGGCGGGCCAACAGATCAGTATGATTACAGCACCATTGAAAAAATACAGACGCGGGCATTTAACAGCAAGCTTGATGTGATAGGAGCAGACGCTTCTAATTTCAGGTTTTTCGCGAAGCAGTCGTATTTCTGCGATCTGAGGGATGTCTTCTCTGACGCCTGGTTCGAGAAGCACAAGGATGACATTTACTACATCGATAAGAAGGTCCTTGATGAGGAGTCCGAAAAAATGAATGATCCCGACTATGAGGTCGAGACAGAGGATAAAGAAAAAGCGAGAAGTGAAGAGCTTGCCACATCATTTAAAAGGCCTGATCCTGATGAGATGGATGATCCGGTTCCAGTGGGTGTAATCATTACTGACAGCTCATTCATAAAGCAGAACAATGTTTACAGTAAATACGCGGGTGTCATTGGCATAATAGACAATGCTCCTCACAAAAAAGCGGCAGCGGCTCTTGTGAAGACACTTGTGGATTGACCGGATGACGCGCGGCAGGCATTGCCCTTACTTTTTTATTTTTACATCATTTTAAAATTGTATTTGTACTTACGGTACCTGATATGTTATACTTTTTAAGCCTTAGCGGATCAGGTGCCGGATTTTTTTATTTATATAGAAAATCCGATGAAAAGGGAAACAGGTGCAAATCCTGTGCGATCCCGTCACTGTAATGGAGCTTCTGGCCATAAAGCCACTGCCCTTAAGGGTGGGAAGGCGGCCATTGTGCACATGCTCCTTAGCCAGGAGACCTGCCTGAACCGTAGCAGACAAAAGACACGAGGATATGTATTTTTTTGCGAAAGGAGCACAATTCAATGAGAAAGAAGTTTCTCACGCTGTTATTAGCGGCAACGCTGGCAGCAACCTCAACAGTACCAGTTATGTCAGATCCGGTTTCAGCAGTCGCAGCCACGAAAAAGACGACCAAGAAAACCACGAAAAAGCTTACTGCAAAGCAGGCAAAGCTTAAGGCTGACAAAAAAGCAGCAGCAAAGGTGGCAGATCTTATAGACAAGATCTATGTGCAGGATAACGAAAAGGCCGGTGTTACTGACAAGGATCTGAAGAAGGCAAAGCTCGAGTGGGATAAGCTTACAAGTGCACAGAAGAAGCTTGTTTCAGGAACCTATGCCAGTCCGGAATACTTCGGAAGGGATACCGGAGACGCTTCAGAGGATAATCCATTGAACTGGAATTACATCGGAGAGAACGAGATCCTTGTAGTTTCGTTCGGAACCTCATTTAATGAGAGCCGTACAGAGGATATCGGAGGAGTAGAGAGGGCCATTGAGAAGGCTTACCAGAACAAGGGCTGGTCAGTCCGCCGCGCGTTCACTTCACAGATCATCATCAATCATGTTCAGTCAAGAGATAGTGAAAAAATAGATAACGTCGACCAGGCACTCGAGCGCGCCGTAAAGAACGGAGTAAAGAACCTTGTGATCCAGCCTACCCATCTGATGCACGGCAAGGAATACGATGAGCTCAAGGAAGAGGTAAATGCCTATAAGGATAAATTCCAGTCAGTTACCTTCTCGGAACCTCTGCTTGGAGAAGTAGGAAGCGATACGACCTCAGTAAATGCTGATAAGGAGACAGTTGCAAAGGAAGCTGTAGCCCAGGCACTTGCTGATTATAAGAATGGCACATACAAGACAGCCGCCGCAGCCGCAGCCTCAGGAACGGCAATTGTATTCATGGGACACGGCACGTCACATACCGCGAATATCACCTATGCGCAGATGCAGTCAGAGATGAATGACCTCGGATATAATAATGTCTTCATCGGAACTGTTGAAGGAATAGAGGTAAAGACTGCAACAGCTGTATTTGATCCTGACTGTCAGTCAGTCATCAAGAAGATCAAGGCAGCAGGCTATAAGAATGTGATCCTTCGTCCGCTGATGGTTGTGGCAGGAGACCATGCCAATAACGATATGGCAGGAGATGATTCTGATTCCTGGAAGTCACAGTTCGCAAAGGTATTCGGTAAAAATAATGTGACCTGCGAGATTGCCGGTCTTGGAAGAAT
>JBJELA010000385.1:0-5379 GCA_051878915.1 Candidatus Weimeria sp. | reverse complement strand
GGACTCAGGAGCGAGTTTTATCTGTTTAAGAATGATGAGGCAGGAGTTCCGACAGCAGAGCCGATGGACCAGGGCAGTTATTTTGATGTGGCTCCGCTTGACCGCGGTGAGAATATCCGCCGTGAGATCTGTCTTTCACTCTCAGATATGGATGTTCCGCCTATCTCAAGTCACCACGAGGCAGGACCTGGACAGAATGAGATTGAATTCAGGGAAGCCGGAGCTCTCCAGAGTGCTGATCATTTCATGACATATAAAAATGTCGTAACGACTATCGCAGCGAGAAATGGAATTACAGCCTCCTTCGATCCCAAGCCGCTTGAGGGACTTCCTGGAAATGGCTTTCATGTAAAAATAGGGCTGTACAGAGAAGCCCAGAACCTCTTCGATACTGAGCCTGAAAAGGTATTTTCATTTATGGCGGGTATTTTTAACAGGATTGACGATATCACTGTTTTCCTGAATCCGAGAAAAGAGTCATACCTGAGATTCGGCGAAAATGAAGCGCCTAAGTACGTGACCTGGTCAAGACAGAATGAGTCAAGACTTTTCAGGGTTCCACTGGTTCATGGCAAATACAAATCGATAGTCCTTCGTTCGCCGGATTCGATGTTAAATCCGTACATAGCTTTTGCCATGCTGCTTCAGGCAGGTCTTCTCGGTATGAGAAACGGAGAGAAGCTTCCTGAACCTCTGGAGAAACAGGGATACATGATAACTGATGAGGAGAGAAAGAAATATCTTAAGCTTCCACTTTCACTTGCCGAGGCCATTGACGACGCAAGAGAATCCGGATTTTTAAATGAGGGAAACAGGAAACTTATCACAGAACGTTTTTTGGAAACACTTAAAGAAAATGAACTGTAAGGAGGCATTCCTTTGGAAAGAGCTTTAATTATCAGTGATGCTCCAAAGGCGATGAAATTTTTCAAAGACTTTCTTTCAGCAAATGGTTATGACAAAATAAAACTGGCTGCTACCGCTGAGGAAGGGCGGCAGGCTATGGATGAGTTTTCTCCGGATATATGCATAATAAATGCTCCGCTCGGTACAGAGAGCGGTGAGGAACTCTCAATCGAGCTTGCCGCAGAGGTGAGCTGTCAGGTGATACTTTTTGTAAAAGACGATTATTTTGAAGATATTACCAGTAATGTGGAGAAGGAGGGTGTGATCTGTCTTTCAAAGCCAGTCAGTGTATCTATGTTTTACCAGGCACTGGGCTTTGCAGAGGCTGCCGACAGCAGAATGAAAAATGCCTGTGCTGAGATCAAGAGGCTTGAACGAAAGCTTTCAGAGGTCAGAGTCGTAAATCACGCCAAGAGTATTCTTATGAGCCAGAAAAACATGACAGAAGCTGAGGCTCACAGATACATAGAAAAGACCGCGATGGACAGAAGAGTGTCACGCGGACAGGTCGCAGAGGAAATCATCGATTTTTACACAGATTAATTTTAAGTTGATTATTTTGAATTAATAGTATATAATCGATTGGTTATTTGAAAATTAATAATTACTATTCACGGCATGCTTCTGTGAATAGAAACAATTACAACGAGCAAGAAAGGAACAGAGATGGCAAAGAACACAAAGTTTGTTTTCGTAACCGGTGGTGTGGTTTCAGGTCTTGGAAAAGGAATCACAGCGGCTTCGCTTGGAAGACTTTTAAAGACACGTGGATATAAAGTAGCTTCCCAGAAGCTTGATCCTTATATGAATGTGGATCCGGGAACCATGAGTCCGTATCAGCACGGCGAGGTCTTTGTTACCGAGGATGGTGCGGAGACAGACCTTGACCTTGGCCACTATGAGAGATTTATCGATGAGAACCTGAACAAATTCTCTAACCTGACTTCAGGAAAAGTATATTGGAACGTACTTAACCGTGAGAGACAGGGTGAGTATCTGGGACAGACTGTTCAGGTCATTCCTCATATCACAGATGAGATCAAGCATTTCATCTACCTCGGTGCCGAAAGCTCAAACGCAGATGTTCTTATCACTGAGATCGGCGGCACCACAGGTGATATCGAGTCACAGCCATTCCTTGAAGCCATCAGACAGGTTTCTCTTGAGAGAGGCCATGAGAACACCATTTTTATCCATGTGACTCTTGTTCCTTTCCTTGCAGGCTCTAATGAGCATAAGAGTAAGCCTACCCAGCACTCAGTAAAGGAGCTGCGTTCTCTTGGTATTTCACCTGACATCATCGTAGCCCGTGCGAATGAACCGCTTGAGCAGAGCATCAAGGATAAGATCGCGCTTTTCTGTAACGTCAAGAAGGACTGTGTAATCGAAAATATTACAATGGATTCTCTCTATGAAGCGCCTCTTATGCTTCATGATAATGGCCTTGATACAGTAGTCTGCCGTGAGCTTGGATTAGAGAAGAAAAAGCCGGATCTGACAGAATGGCAGAACCTTGTAAAGCGTATTCACAGCTTAAAGAAGAACGTAAAGGTCGGTATCGTAGGTAAGTACGTAGCGCTTCACGATGCCTATCTCTCAGTTCGAGAGGCACTCTACCATGGCGGCTATGAGAATGACGCTTCAGTTGATATAGCCTGGATTGATTCAGAGAAGATCACAAACGAGAATGTCGCTGAGACTCTTAAAGGACTCGACGGTATCGTAGTTCCAGGAGGATTCGGTGAGAGAGGTATCGAGGGTATGGTCGCAGCCTGCAAATATGCCCGTGAAAATGATATCCCTTACTTAGGACTCTGCCTTGGAATGCAGATCTCTGTTATAGAGTATGCCCGTGATGTAGCAGGCATCGAGGACGCCAACAGCCGTGAGTTTGATGAGAACGGCAAGCATCTGGTCATCGATCTGATGGAGGATCAGATGCGTATCGTCAGAAAGGGCGGTACTATGCGTCTCGGCGCTTATCCTTGTAAGATCGTTAAGGGTACAATGCTTGAGAAGGCCTACGGTTTAAAGCAGGTCGACGAGAGACACAGACACAGATTTGAGTTCAACAACGCGTATAAGGATGTTCTTTCAAAGGCAGGCCTTAAGATTTCAGGAACATCTCCGGATGGCGCTATTGTAGAGGCTGTCGAGGAGCCAAAGAACAGATTCCATGTAGGAGTTCAGTTCCATCCTGAGTTCAAGAGCCGTCCTAATAAAGCTCATCCGCTCTTCAGAGAGTTCATCACAGCCTGTGTTGATAAACAGCAGTAAAAAATAAGGGCCACGCGAAAGCGTGGTCCTTTTTAAATCTCAAAAACTGTCTTTTTAATGGCTTCTATCGGCATATCGAGGCCAGTCCATTCCTTGAAGGAGGCAGCTCCCTGGAACAGCAGCATGTCTTCGCCGTTTTTATATCTGCAGCCTGTTTCCCTCGCGTAGGAAAGAAGAGTCGTTTCCGCCGGGTGGTAGATGATGTCTGATACAAAAAGGTCCGGACGTAAAAATGATTCTGGCACGAGGCTTGTTTTGTCGTCTTCCATTCCTACATTTGTCGCGTTCGTAAGTATATCGGATGAGGCAATCGAATCCTTCATGGCTTCCGCGTCATCCATAGGAAAAACGAGAATATCGCAGTCTGTAGAAGCGTTTATTTTTTCGGCAAAGGCCTCTGTCTGTCCGTAGGTACTGTTGCGGCGTTTGAAGATATCGATACGCTTTACGCCTGAAAGGGCGGCTGAAACAGCGATAGAGGTGGCAGCTCCGCCGGCGCCGAGAAGAGTCATCTTTTTGCCGTGATAATCGAAACCCGAGTCTAGAAGTGAATTCAGGTAACCCACTCCGTCAGTCGTATCTCCGATAAGGACGCCGTCTTTATTTATCACTGTATTTACGGAGCCGGCAAGCTCTGAAGCCTTTGTGATCCTGTCCAAGAACGGGATTACGGTGCGCTTGAACGGCATCGTGAGGTTAAAGCCTCCGGCCTTCAGCAGGCGGAGAGCTTCAACCGTTATGGCGATTTCATCTGGCTCGATATCAAAAGCCAGATAGACCATATTTACGCCAAGGAGCTTTGCAGCCGTAGTGTGCATTCTCGGTGAGATGCTGTGGCGGGCCGGATGCCCCAGAAGGCAGTAGAGAGTAGTGTGGCCGTCTATGTAAGAGGCAGGATGTATTTTTTCCATATCACACCTGATCTGCTATCTCATAGAGCAGCTTTTCGGTATCATCCCAGCCAAGGCAGGCGTCTGTGATCGACTGTCCGTAGGTCTGGTGATCTGAGATCTTCTGATTTCCTTCAACTAAGTAGCTCTCTATCATGACACCCTTTACAAGAGTGCGGATGTCAAGTGAGAAACGGCGGTTGTGCATAACCTCGTGTACGATACGGATCTGCTGCTTGAACTGCTTGCCAGAATTCGAGTGGTTGGCATCAATGATGGTCGCCGGGTTTACGACATCCATCTTGTCGTACATATCGATAAGCCTCATCAGATCCTCATAGTGATAGTTCTGAGTGGTGTTGCCGTGCTTTGAAACAGCGCCGCGTAGAATCGTGTGCGCGAGAGGATTTCCAGAGGTCTCGACCTCGTAGCCGGCAAAGGCAAAGTGATGCGGATGCTGGGCAGCATAAACGGAGTTAAGCATTACTGAAAAATCACCTGAGGTAGGGTTCTTCATGCCGCTTGCTACATCAAAGCCTGAAACAGTGAGTCTGTGGTGCTGATCCTCAACAGAACGGGCTCCGATAGCTACGTATGAGAGAAGGTCGTTTACATAAACCCAGTTCTCAGGGTAGAGCATCTCGTCTGCTGCCGAGAGACCATACTCCTCGATAGAACGGATGTGCATATGTCTCATAGCCTTAAGACCGGCGACCATATCAGGCTTTCCCATAGGATCAGGCTGAGTGGCGATGCCCTTGTAGCCCTCTCCAGTAGTACGAGGCTTGTTAGTATAGATACGCGGCACTACAAGAACCTTGTCCTTTATTTTTTCAGCGACCTTAGCGAGCCGGCCGATATACTCGAGGACAGCGTCCTCATTATCAGCGGAGCACGGACCAACGATAACTAAAAATCGATTGTCCTTTCCTGTGATAATATCACCGATTTCTTTATCTCTTCTGACCTTGACAGCTTTTCCCTTCGCTGAGAGAGGGAGTTCATTTTTTATGTCATCAGGAGATGGCATTGGATTTAAAAAATTGAAACTCATTGTCTTTTTTCCTTTCCTTGATAATTTAACTTTAATATGATAAAGTATAAGCCATATTTTGTCAATCGGAGGACTTAGATGAAAATAAGAAATCTTGACTTAAACAAAGGAAAACCGGCTGTCTGTGTACCGGTCACTGAAAAGGATCAGGCAGGTATTGTCGAGCATATACAGGAACTTGCGGATACAGCTGACATGATAGAGTGGAGGATCGATTACTTTGAGGATATTTTTTCTCCTGAAAAAATAACC
>JBJELA010000384.1:0-5400 GCA_051878915.1 Candidatus Weimeria sp. | reverse complement strand
GACTTCACTGATGATGAGATCGCTGAAATCGACGAGATCACCAGAATCTGACATGAATAAAGAAGACAGGCCCGGATTTCTTATGAGATCCGGGCCTGTCCCTTTCTGATATTTTCGTTAAGATTTCTTTAGACTGAATTGAGCTCATTTTTACAAAAACAGTCTATCCTTTATCAGTAATGACAAAGGAGGCAGAAATCATGCAGCTCATTTCACTGATAGTACCATCATACAATGAGGAAGATAATATCCTTCCATTCTATAAAAGAGTTGTCGAGGTTTTCTCCGGCACATACAGAAACGTCGAGCTGATCTTCGTGGACGACGGCAGCACCGACTCGACCTATAAAAAAATAAAGGAACTGGCCATAAGGTCCGATCCCGGATTTACCGTGAAGGGCATCAGCTTTTCCAGAAATTTCGGCAAGGAATCTGCAATGCTGGCCGGACTTAAAAGCGCGTCCGGCGACTACATCGCCTTTATCGACGCCGACCTGCAGCAGGATCCGCTCTACGTCAGCCAGATGGTAAAGATCCTCTACACTGATCCGGACGTAGATATAGTCTGTGCCTGCCAGAGGAAGAGGATCGAGGGCAGGGCCCAGAGCTTTCTGAAGAACTGCTTTTACAGGGTTATCAATCTGTTAAGCGACGTGCATTTTGAGAACAATGTCTCGGATTTCAGGGTATTCAGAAAAAGCGTAAAGGACGCGATCCTTTCCCTCCCGGAGACAGAAAGATTCTCCAAGGGCATTTTTGCCTGGGTAGGGTTCAGGACTTACTGCATAGACTACGATGTAAAGGAGAGGGCAAGCGGCAAAACGCACTGGTCCCTCGGCAAACTGTTCCGGTACGCCTGCGACGGGATCGCGGACTTCTCCGACGCCGGACTCCATATAGCCTTTCCTATCAGTCTGCTGATGTTCGTGGCAGCCGTCGCGTCATTTTTCCTGTTTTCGTATGTACCGGCCCTGATCCTTCTGATCGGTGCCCTCCAGATGCTCGTGACCGGGATCATCGGAGACTACCTCGGCCGGACCTACGGAGAGACAAAGCGCAGGCCGTCTTATATCGTAAGGGAAAAATGCAGCAGCTCAAAGAAGAGACGCTGTCAGCTGATGAATTTATAGCCGAGTCCCCTTACAGTTTTTATATAACTGTTGTTGTCGGCATCAACTCCGAGCTTTTCACGCAGATTTGATATATGCACGCGGACGGAATTGATGTCGCTCTCCAGATAGCCGTCGCTGATCTGCTCAATGATCTGCTTTTTCGTAAAAACCCAGCCGGGATGGCGCATGAAAAGTATCAGGATCCTGAGCTCCGTTGCAGTCAGCGGAAGCTCCACCCCGTTTTTCTTTGCGACCAGCGAGGTCAGATCTACCGAAATATCCTTTACCACCAGTGTCTTCTTCGGCTCGTCGCTTACCGCAGCATCAGTCTTCGACACAGACCTGCGCAGCAGCGCCCTCACTCTCGCAGTTACTTCAAGAGGATTGAACGGTTTTCCGATATAGTCATCAGCGCCGAGGTCAAGCCCCAGGATCTTCTCCTGGTCGGAATTTTTCGCGGAAGCAAAAATAACCGGCATATCCGTAAACTCCCTCGCTCTTTTCAGAAGTTCATAGCCGTCCATTACCGGCAGCATAATGTCAAAAATACCCAGATCCGGCTTCTCGCTCTTAATCAGAAGAAGCGCCTCTCCGCCGTCGTAGGCAGTCAGGACATCGTACTCGCTTCTCAGATAAAGCGACAGCAGTCTGCAGATATCCTTATCATCTTCAGCAATAATTATTTTTTTCCTCTCACTCATTTTTCGGAAACCTCATTTCAAAAAGCACGCTGCATTCGCCGGTCTGATCATCTGCAAGCCTTATCGTTCCATTGTGAAGCTCAACGATACGCGCAGCGATAGAAAGCCCGAGACCAGTGCCCTTTCCGGCAGTCCTCGACTCGTTCTCGGTCACAAACGGAGTGAATATCTGGCTTCTCAGCTCAGGCGGGATTCCCTTCCCCTTATCGCCTAAAAGGATCCTGATATCATCGGGGCCGTCCTCGAGCCTGACGCAGATACAAGTCCCCTCCTCGTTGTGCGAGACAGAGTTGCCCACGATATTGTCAAAGCAGCGGCGCATCAGCTGATGGTCAAAGCTCATCATAACCTCACGGTCCGGAATCTGCGCTTCAATACTGAAGCCCTGGTTCGTCAGCTCCACATACCTTCCGGCAAAATATTCCCTCAGAAACTCACCGATATCGTCTCTCTCAGTCTTCAGAGAAAATCCCTGATAATTCAGCCTGCTGTATTCAAAGAAGGAATTGATCAGATCTGTCAGATCAGCAGAACGCCTCCTTATGATCTCTATATATTCCTTCTGCTCGTCAGCACTTGCAACACCGTCAGAGAGCACCTTAGCATAACCCGAGATTACGGTCGCCGGAGTCTTCAGGTCATGTGAGATGTCAGCTAAAAGCCTCTGCTTCTCTTTTTCCAGTCTGTCCTTCTCACGGTCAGCGTCCACAAGGCTCTGTTCCAGCTGCGCCAGAGAACCTTCGAGCTCCTTGAATTCCTTTGGAGCCCTGCCGAGAACGTCAGTCGCGTTTACCTCCCTGTTCCTGGCGAAATCATTCATTTCATAAGCCAGGGTATCCATCGGTCCTCTGACAAGTCGGATATTTTTAAACCAGAAAAATGTCAGCACTATCGCGGAAAGAGCAAAGGCCGCGATGATCCCGCCCTTCACCAGACTGCTCCAGAGCGCGTTGTAAAGCCTTCTCCTGTTGCCGGTATGGTAGATCAGGTATCTGTGCGCGCCGGAAACGGTCGTAAACTCATACTTCTGGATAGACATATGCTTCGAGGCCTTCTGAAGGATACTGATCGTCTCAGGCGAAATATAGGAAATATCAGATCCCTGACTGTTAAAGACGACCTCACCGTCTCCCTTCAGAAGATAAACCGCCTGGATCTGCTCATCCTCCTCACGTTCACTTTCACTATAGAACGTAAGCATAATATCGGAGATACCGCTTCCCGGCGTCCTCTCCAGATAGACACTGCTCTCGCTGTTCGTGTCAGGCAGGAATTCCAGCGTCTCGATATTATACTCGTTATTTTTCCCGGGATTGCTCGAATAGAGAACGTCGGCATTGTTGTCAAGGATCTCAAAGTAGCCGCTGTACTTAAAGCCTCCGCCGACATTTATCCTGCTGTACTTTTCCTCAGCCAGCTTCTTTTTCTGTGACGTGATGTAGCTGATATCTGTCCTGTCCCAGAAATTGTCAGCAATCCTCGTAAGAGACAGGTAGATGACGGCCATTCCTGCGGCAATCAGAAATACGCTTAAAAGAAGCCTCGCGAGGATTATCGAGGCGAGCGGTAAATAAACATCAGATTTTTTCTTCATGGAAAAAGTATATCATAAATTTCCGCGCCAGTTCATAAAGATATCTTTATTTTGGGTTTACTCTCTCTTTAAACAGCAGCCGTAGTATAGCAGCATGGAAATGAAACAGAATGGAAAAATAAAAAATATCCTGTTCCCGGCAATCCTGCTCGGGATCTTTGCTGCTCAGATACTGTATGTGACTCACGGCGGTTATGTCTACGGCAACGACTACGACTGGAGCGCCCAGCACGTGGTCTTTCCTGACTATATGCGCAGGCTCTTCTACAGCACCGGAAAGCTCTTTCCCGACTTCGCCCTGAATATCGGATGCGGGCAGAACATCTACTACATCGCCTACTACGGTCTTTTTTCGCCGGTCGTACTTTTTTCATACCTGCTGCCCTTTGTGCCGATGGAGGAATACATGGTCGGAGCATCAGTCTTCCTCTGCGCCCTCTCGATAGTGCTTATCTACAGGTGGCTCTCGAAGCATTTTTCAGGGGCGGCTCTCTATATATCCTCACTGATGTACACGCTCGCCTACCCGGTGATGTACCACAGCCACCATCACCTGATGTTCGTAAACTACCTTCCGTTCATGATACTCGCAATGGAGGGGCTCGAGGCTTACTACCGGAAAAATAAACGCCTGCTGCTGATTTTTTCAGTGCTTTTCATAATCCTCTCGAGCTATTTCTTCTCGGTCGGAGCCATAGCGGCGCTCTGTGTGTACTGGCTCTACCTGTATATAGAAAGTCCTGACAGACATTTTATAAAAAAAGCGGCGGCATTTTTAAGAACGCTGCTGATCCCTGTTATGATGTCTGCCGTGCTATGGCTGCCGGAACTTGCAGTGATGTTTTCAGGAAGAGCAAAGACAGCTTCTTCATTTACACTGAAGGAACTGCTCACTCCGTCCCTGCAGATCGACTCGTTCTTCGATTCGCCGGACGGCATGGGACTGTCTCTTCTGTTTCTGATCTGCGTCATCGGAATGGTATTTTCCCATAAAAGGCAGCAGCGCTTCGCCGGAATATTCTTCATCCTGCTGATGCTGTTCCCGCTGCCAGTGTATCTGCTGAACGGCGGCATGTATGTAAACGGCAAGGTCCTTATCCCGTTTCTGCCATTTGCAGTGCTGATCTCCGGATATTTTCTCGAGTCAGCATTTAAAAAATGCCATCGTCCCGTACCGCGGATGCTTTTAGCCTCTGCCGTGGCTGTGACTACGGTCTGCTCCCTCTTCGGCTGCATTATCGTAAACGGCTCTGACAAGCTGCTCGCGTCGGACAGGGATCCGCGTCAGGTTTACGGAAAGGACGCAGCCACACTGGTGCGGCTCGCAAATGACAGCTCCAAAGAGCTGGTACGGACCGATCTCGCCTTTTCTCCGTACACGACGTCTAACTACATCTGTGACATCAGCCAGCTTGGCACCGGCATCTACTCGTCACTCAACGCAGCTTCCTACCACAACTACTTTTTCTTCAATTCAGAAAATGAAGTTCCTGGAAGAAGCAACGCGAATATCCGCACGGTAAAAAATCCTATGAACGCACTCAGACTTGGTGTCAGATACCTGATCGGGCCGAAGGACAGATCATATGTGAGCGGCTATAAGAAAAAAGCCGAAAGCGGAAGTCTCGCTCTCTACGAAAACAGCAGTGTGCTGCCAATCGGATATATCTCATCCTCCGGCAGCTTCCGCCCCGGATACACGAGCCTTTCGCCGGATAGCATCAACAGGGCGCTTACGGGCATCAGCGGAGTAACGCCAGACGGCGGCGCCATTCATTTCTCTATGAAAAATGCCGCCCGCCGGCAGATAGGGATAAAGCCTGCTGACCATACCCGCATAGTAATGATCACAATGCATGTCACGAACCAGCTGAAGTCCCGCGACCTGCATATTACAATAAACGGTGAGAAAAACACGCTCCCGGCATCCGGTTCGAGGTACTCAAACGGCAACAACGATTTTCACTTTACGCTGCTTGTAAAGCCGCGGGTT
>JBJELA010000383.1:0-5423 GCA_051878915.1 Candidatus Weimeria sp. | reverse complement strand
CTTAAAAAGGGTGTTTCAGCCGGTATCGGTCTCTTCGTAGCATTCATCGGACTGCAGGATGGTAAGCTTGTAGCAAACTCTGATTCTACCTTCGTTACCTACGTGGATTTCAGGGCAAACTGGCATCAGGCTGGTTCATTCGCTCTTCTCGCGCTTATCGGACTTATTATCATCTCCATCCTCTACATAAAGGGTATTACAGGCGCAGTTCTTATCGGTATCATTGTTACCTGGCTTATCGGTATGGTATTCCAGGCCTGCGGCATCTATGTACCTGATCCGGCAAACGGATTTTACTCTGTTTTCCCATCTGGTGTATTCACAGACTTCACTAAGTTCGGAAATACCTTCGGTCAGTGCTTCAAGGGATTTGCTACTATGAACGACAAGGGAGTATTCAACTTCATCGTCGTAGTATTCTCATTCCTGTTCGTTGATATCTTTGATACTATCGGTACTTTAGTAGGCTGCTCCGAGAAGGCAGGCTTACTCGACAAGGAAGGCAAGCTTCCTCGTATCAAGGGCGCTCTTCTTGCAGACGCATGCGCTACTTCCGTTGGTGCTGTTCTTGGTACCTCTACAACTACTACATATGTAGAGTCAGCTTCAGGTGTCGGCGTAGGCGGACGTACAGGTCTTACCTCTGTAACTACAGGACTTATGTTCCTTGTTGCTATGTTCTTCTCACCTGTATTTACTGCCATCCCGGGATTTGCTACTTCACCGGCTCTTGTATTCGTTGGATTCCTGATGCTTTCATCTATCTTAAAGATCGATTTCAACGACCTGAGAGAGGCTATCCCGGCTTACCTGGCTATTATCGCAATGCCGCTTTTCTACAGTATTTCAGAAGGAATCTCAATCGGAATCATCTCTTACGTGATCATCAACACCGTTTGCAATACCTTCATGAAGGAGAAGAAAAAGGTTACGGTTCTTATGTATATCCTTGCAGTATTATTCGTACTGAAGTATATATTCATTCCTAGATAATCACTTACTGGTGCGGCTGGTACAGAGAGGAGCGTTATTTTCTGTGCCGCCGTACTTTTTTATGCTTTTAATGTTTTGGAGGAAAAATGAAACTCAGATCACTTAAGTCAGAGCTGTCGGGAAATACTTACCCGGGCAGAGGAATTGTAGTCGGACGAAGCAGCGACGGCCGCTTTGCTGTAACAGCGTATTTTATTATGGGCCGTTCATCAAATTCCAGAAACAGGATTTTCAAGGAGAGCGAGGACGAAGGTATCAGGACTGAGGCCTTTGATCCCGGCAAGCTCGAGGATCCGTCTCTTATCATCTATGCTCCTGTCAGGGTTTTAGGAAATGATACTATCGTTACCAACGGAGACCAGACAGATACTGTTTTTGAAGGCCTTAAGAAGGGACTTACCTTCGAGCAGTCATTGAGGAGCCGCCAGTTCGAGCCGGACGAGCCGAACTACACTCCTCGTATTTCAGCGGATCTCCACATCGAGAAGGGTGATTTTTCATATCAGATTTCTATCCTGAAGAGTGATCTGATGGATCCTTCCTGCAATGACAGATACACCTTCTCATACGATAAGCCGAAGTCTGGTGAAGGCCGTTTCATCCATACCTATATGGGCGACGGCAATCCGCTCCCTTCATTCGAGGGTGAACCGACTCCCGTCGACATCTCAGGTGACATCGATGAATTTACTGATCTCGTATGGACTAACCTGAATGCTGACAACAAGGTTTCGCTGTTTGTCAGATATATTGATATCGCTACCGGCAGATACGAGACCAGAATCGTAAACAAGAATAAATAATCTCTCATACCTGTAAAAAATTTTTAGTCAGAAAGGAAAAGAAATGAAAGAATTTGCTTTAAAATACGGCTGTAACCCTAACCAGAAACCTTCAAGGATCTTTATGGAGGATGGTTCTGATCTCCCGGTAACTGTTCTCAACGGACGTCCGGGTTATATCAATTTTCTTGATGCGTTAAACGGATGGCAGCTGGTATCCGAGATGAAGAAGGCTACAGGACTTGCTTCTGCCACTTCATTCAAGCATGTATCTCCGGCAGGCGCCGCTACGGGACTTCCGCTTTCAGATGTAGAGAGAAAAATCTACTGGGTTGATGATATGGACATGGAGTTTTCGCCACTCGCAAACGCGTACGCGAGAGCAAGAGGCGCTGACCGTATGTCATCATTCGGTGACTTTATCGCTTTATCAGATGTCTGCGATGTTCCTACCGCAAAGATCATAAAGAGAGAGGTATCAGACGGTGTGATCGCTCCTGGATATGAGCCTCGTGCACTTGAAATCTTAAAGGGCAAGAAGAAGGGCAACTACAATATCATCCAGATCGATCCGGACTACGTTCCTGCTCAGATAGAGAAAAAGCAGGTATTCGGCGTTACTTTTGAGCAGGGCAGAAATGAGCTTCATATCGGACCTGACTTCTTCGATAATATCGTAACGAAGAACAAGGATCTTCCTGAGTCTGCAAAGAGAGACCTCGCCATCTCAATGATCACTCTCAAATACACACAGAGTAACTCAGTCTGCTACGTAAAGAACGGTCAGGCCATCGGTATCGGCGCAGGCCAGCAGTCGAGAATCCACTGCACAAGACTTGCCGGATCAAAGGCTGACAACTGGTGGCTCCGCCAGTGTCCTAAGGTTCTCGATCTTCCGTTCAGGGATGACGTTCACAGAGCTGACAGGGACAATGCCATCGATCTCTACATCGGTGATGAGTATGAGGATCTTCTTGCTGAAGGTTCATGGCAGAAGGTATTTACTGTTAAGCCTGATGTCTTCACAAAGGAAGAGAAGAGAGCATGGCTTGACAAAAATACCGATGTGACTCTTGGTTCTGACGCGTTTTTCCCATTCGGAGACAATATCGAGAGAGCCCACAAGTCAGGCGTGAAGTACATAGCAGAGCCAGGCGGATCTATCCGTGATGACAACGTGATCGCCACCTGCGACAAGTACGGAATGGTTATGTCGTTCACCGGTATCAGACTGTTCCATCACTAAGATGAAGATTACAGTTTATTGCGTAGGAAAGGTAAAAGAGAAGTTCTTCCGCGACGCGATCGAAGAGTACTTAAAAAGACTCTCGAGATACGCGAAGCTTGAGATAGTTGAAGTAAAGGATGAAAAGACTCCGGAGAACGCGTCAGAGGCGGAAGAGACAAGGATAAAGCAGATCGAGGGAGAACGGCTTCTTGCCAGAATCCCCGATTCTGCCTGTGTCATCGCTCTTGCGATAGAGGGTGAGGAGCTTACTTCCGTAAAGCTTGCTGCAAGACTGGCTGAGCTTGCCATCTCCGGGAAAAGCCAGCTGGCATTCGTGATCGGGGGTTCCTTAGGGCTGTCAGAGGAAGTCATGAAGAGGGCAGACTACAAGCTGTCTTTTTCAAGGATGACCTTCCCTCACCAGCTGATGAGGGTGATCCTCCTGGAACAGATTTACAGGTCGTTTCGAATTATTAACCACGAACCATATCATAAGTGAATCACAGGCTGTTATGAAAAGGGCAGCTGGTGTAAAAAAGTATTTAGCAGGAGGTAATGAATATGGATTTATCTTTTCCAGAGGTAAAGAAATATCTTGGCTTTGGCTGCATGCGCCTTCCGATGAAGGGTGACGCTGTAGATTTACCACAGTTTAAAGAAATGGTCGATCTGTTCCTTGAGAACGGATTTAATTATTTTGACACAGCGCACGGCTATCTGAACGGCCTCTCCGAGCTGGCACTGCGCGACGGACTGACGAGCAGGCATCCGCGCGAAAGCTATATTCTGACAGATAAGCTGACAGACCAGTATTTCAATACGCCGGAGGATATCCGGCCATTTTTTGAAAAACAGCTGGAATGGTGCGGCGTAGACTATTTTGATTTTTATCTGATGCATGCCCAGGGAAGCTCGAACTATGAGAAGTTCCAGCGCTGCCATGCCTATGAGACGGCGTTTGAGCTGAAAAAAGAAGGAAAAATAAGGCATGTGGGCATTTCTTTCCATGACAAGGCTTATGTTCTTGACAGGATCCTTACTGATCATCCGGATATCGAAATTGTCCAGATTCAGTTTAATTATCTGGATTATGAGGATGCTTCGGTGGAAAGCCGGAAGGTTTATGAGGTAGCGAGAAAGCATAATAAGCCGATCCTGGTCATGGAGCCCGTGAAGGGCGGCACGCTCGCGAACCTGCCGAAGGAAGCGCAGAAGTATTATGATGATCTGAACGCAAAGAATGGAACGAAGTACTCCAATGCTTCATACGCTATCCGTTTCGCGGCAGGCTTCGATGGGATCCGTATGGTGCTGTCCGGCATGAGTACCTTAGACCAGATGAAGGATAACATTTCCTTTATGAAGGACTTTAAGCCGCTCGATGATGAAGAAATGGGCGCTGTAAGGAATGTGGCAGATTATTACAGATCACTTGAAGCGATTCCGTGCACGGCCTGCCACTACTGCATCGAACAGAATCACTGCCCGAAGAACATCCTGATACCGGACCTGTTCGCCTGTGAGAATAAGAAAAAAATATCCGGGGACTGGAACATGAATTTCTATTACAACAACGTTCTTACAGTAGGCCACGGCAAGGCAAGCGAGTGCCTGAAATGCGGCAAGTGTGAGAAGGTATGCCCTCAGCATCTGCCAATCCGTGATCTGCTCACTGAAGTCGCCGCGACATTTGAGTCAAAGTGATGACTGGATATGAATCAGCCTTATGAGACGATTTTAAGTCAGGTCGCGGACTGGAGAAACTGCCATGAGCGGGGCATTATCGGGATTGACGGTATGTGCGGCAGTGGTAAGACACTGCTCGCGGAACTGATTGAAGAGCGGTATGGCATCCCCGTGTTTCACACTGACGATTATTATCTCCCGTTTTCCGAGCGGAAGACAGACTGGCGGGATATCTGCGCAGGCAATATGGATCTTAATCGTCTGCAGTCGGAAGTCCTGATCCCGCTGCATTCCGGAAAGCCGGTGCAGACCTTCAGGTATAACTGTCATGAGGACATTCGCGAGGTGGATGAGCGGGCGGCGTCGGACTTTGCAGTGGTCGAGGGAACGTACAGCTGCCATCCTATGCTGCGACACTACTACACTCTCATGATCTTTCTGACTGTGCCGGAGCAGGTGCAGGCTGAAAGGCTGAAGGAGCGTGAGGGCGACAACTACAGGAACTTCGTTAATACATGGATACCGATGGAGACGCATTATTTTGAGATGATGCATCCTGAAAGGTACGCAGATATTGTCATTAAAGCATGAAAGGAAAATAACGGAGCCATGGAAAACAATTATTCTCTTTCAGAAAATAACCATTTCCAGGTAATAAAACTGGTTCAGGCAGCTATGTTTCTCGCCCTCGGTCTGGTTCTTCCCTTTGCGACAGGACAGATACCACAGGTAGG
>JBJELA010000382.1:0-5475 GCA_051878915.1 Candidatus Weimeria sp. | reverse complement strand
AGAGAATTCTTAAAGGCAGCCGCCAGGATTCCGGGGATTTATGTGCCTGTTTTCTACGAAACAGAGTACAATGCTGACGGGACCATAAAAAGATTCTTCCCTGTAGAGGAGGGGATTCCGGCCGTGATCAGGCGTCAGGTGGACTCTGATATGGACAGTGCGCCGTACCCGTCAAAGCCTGTTATCCCATATGTGAGGGCAACACAGGACAGGGTTGTTCTCGAGGTCATGAGAGGCTGCATCAGAGGCTGCCGTTTCTGTCAGGCTGGAATGGTCTACCGTCCGTGCCGTCAGAAATCACTTGACGTCTTAAAAAAATATGCGGTGGCTATGCTTGAAAACACCGGTTTCGACGAGATCTCCTTAAGCTCGCTTTCTACAAGCGACTTCGAGGAGCTTCCTGAGTTTCTGGATTTTCTTATAGACGAGTGTGAGAAGAGGAAAATAAACATAACCCTTCCTTCACTCAGGATCGATGCTTTTTCACTGGATGTGATGAGCAGGATCCAGGACGTAAAGAAGAGCTCCCTTACCTTTGCTCCAGAGGCTGGAAGCCAGAGGATAAGGGATGTAATAAACAAGGGCCTTACAGTAGATGATATCATGAACGGTGCGAAAGAGGCCTTCCTCGGCGGCTGGAAGAATGTAAAGCTTTACTTCATGCTTGGACTTCCTACAGAGACAGAGGATGACATAAAGGCTATCCCTGACCTGGCTCAGGACATTGCCCATCTCTACTACGAGACGCTTCCGGACAAGTCGACAAGAGGCGGCAGATGTCAGATTACCATCTCGACCTCGTTCTTCGTACCGAAGCCTTTCACACCGCTGCAGTGGGCTGTGATGTATCCGCCAGAGGAGTACCTGCACAGGGCGTCCATCGTAAATCACAGAATGAAGGAGGAGCCTAATCACAAGTGTCTTTCGTACCAGTGGCATGAAGCAAAGACAACAGTGCTCGAGGGTATTTTTGCAAGAGGAGACAGAAGAGTGGCTCCTGTCATAGAGTATGCCTATGATCATGGCTGCGTTTTCGATGCCTGGAACGAATTTTTCCATCCTGAGATCTGGGACGAGGCGTTTAAGGCCTGCGGCGTCGATCCTGACTTTTTTACATTCAGAGAGCGTGATCTCTCCGAGATCCTGCCTTGGGATTTTATCGATACCGGCATTTCGAGAAAGTTCCTTGAGAATGAATGGAAAAAGGCTGTATCTGATCAGGTGATAACACCGAACTGCAGACAGAAATGTTCAGGGTGCGGCTGCAATCAGTTCAGGACGGGGGTATGCTATGGACGTTAGAGTCAGATTTACTAAATACGGTCCGATAAAATACGTCGGCCACCTGGACCTGATGCGTTACTTTCAGAAAGCTCTCAGAAGAAGCGGACTGCCGCTTTCGTTTTCCAAGGGCTTTTCACCGCATCCGATCCTCTCATTTGCCTCACCGCTTGGTGTAGGAATTACGAGCGAGGGCGAATACATGGATTTTTCGCTGGATGAGGAAGTGCCTCTTACTGATATCCATGAAAAATTAAACGCCGAGGAGGCTTACGGAGTGGAGATCCTCTCTGAAACTGAAAGAAAATCCACGAAAAAGGCTATGGCAGAGCTTGCCGGAGCGTCATATCTGGTGTATTTCAAGACTGCGTCTGTATTTTCAGGAGATGGCTTGAGGCCGGACAGCGGAACAATAAGCGCTGACTATCTGAGATCTCTCGCAGATGAAAAGATAACGAATGCTTCTTCACTCGTAGTTACGAAAAAGACAAAGAAGAGTGAGAGGCAGGTCGACCTTCTGCCGCTTATCTACGATATAAAGGTGCTTGACCGCTTTCCATCAGACAAGCGCGATCATTTTATACCTGACTGGGAGCAGAATGGCTTTCTTTTATCCGAAGATGATCCTGCCATCTATATGAAGGTCTGCGCCAGAAGCTCCGACAACCTGAAACCCGAGCTTCTGATGGAGGCGCTTCTTGGTGTGCCGTTTGACTCATCTACACTCGGTGTCCACAGGCTCGATATGTACGCTGAAAATGAAGCTGGTGAGATGATACCGTTAGGAGAGGCAGAGTGACAGACGTATTTTTAGTCTTCGACTCGTATGAGCTGGACGGAAGAGATTTTATGGTGCTTGCCTGCTTTCGCGAGGAGGACAGAAAGCTCCTTTATATCAGAGACTTTGACAGCTCAAGGCAGTCCATGGTCGGAAACGTCTACGTGGCAAGAGTCGAGAAAAAAGTGCCTCATGTAGGCGTTTTTCTCGTGATTCCTGACGGGCTTCATGTCTTTGTCAAGGAAAAGAACACAGGTGAGCCTTTTTATGTAAAGCGCCTGTCAAAAAACAAGGACCTGTCAGAGGGCGACCTCGTTCTTGTACAGATAGAAAAGGACGCGATAAAGACAAAGGAGATGGAGGCGCTTTTTTCAGTCTCTGTAAAGACTCCGTATTTTATCCTGACAAAGCCCGGGAGTGGCGTTCATTTTTCAAAGAAGCTGAATGAGGATAAAAAAGACGGGTTCTCCGGAATAAACGCAGAGAACGCTTCGGTCCTTGTAAGGACAGCGGCGTCGACGCTTGGCGCCTCTTATCTTCAGGAAAGAATAGACAGCTCTCTTGAAAAAATAAACGGTATTTTTTCAAGCGGGAAAAACCATACGGGACCGGCGCTTGCTGCCGAAAATGACGACATCCTGAATACGATCCTTACAGCATTCCCGTTTGCGGCAAATGACCTTTGTGTGACGCAGATTAAGACAAGTGACAGGGGTATTTATGAGAAGCTTGGTGAGTACGGCTTTCTCTATCAGGACGAGGGGCTTTCTCTTCTGGATTTATACAGGATAAGGACTATTACCGGGGAGCTTTTGAAAAAGACCGTATGGCTTAAATCCGGATCTAATATAGTAATAGAGCAGACTGAGGCTCTTACCGTAATCGACGTAAACAGCGCCAAAGCGAAAGGACTGGCGGCATTCGAGGTAAATGACGAGTCAGCTGAGTCGATAATGGAGCAGATCAGGCTTCGGAATATCTCCGGGATCATAGTCATTGATTTTATGAAGATGAAAAGCGATGAGGAGAGAGAGGAGATCATTAAAAAAATGAAGCGCCTCGCAAAGAGGGATTTCGCCAGGATAAGCGTCGAAGATTTTACAAGGCTCGGACTGCTTGAGATGACCAGAGAAAAATTATTCCCTTCTGTAAATCAGACCTTGACAGCTGGTAAAAATTATGATACTATATCTAGCGTTGACGCCCAGTGAGGCTAGAAGTGTGTTTATTTTTAAACACCGCCGGATACTGGCGGAGGGAACAGAAAGTTTCAGTTAGTACAGGAGGTTTTTATGTACGCAGTTATCGCAACAGGTGGAAAGCAGTATAAGGTTTCCGAGGGAGATGTTATCAGAGTCGAGAAGCTCGGTGCAAACGAGGGAGATAAGGTTTCTTTTGACCAGGTTCTTCTCGTTGGCGGAGATGAGACAAAGGTCGGAAATCCTACAGTAAGCGGAGCTACAGTTGAGGCTTCAGTTGTAAAGGAAGCCAGAGCCAAGAAGGTTATCGTTTACAAGTATAAGCCAAAGACAGGCTATCATAAGAAGAATGGTCACCGTCAGTCATACACAGAGGTTAAGATCGAGAAGATCAACGCCTGATGATTGCCGTTACAGTCGTAAAAAACGGTGATGATTACAGGAGCATTGAATCAAAGGGCCATGCGGGGTTTTCTTCCTTCGGAAAAGACATCGTATGCGCGGCAGTTTCAGTCCTTGTCATAAATACTATTAACAGTATTGATCAGTTTACTGATACTCATATTGAGCTTACCGGTGAGGACAGCGGATATTTGAAGGCGGTTTTCACAGATGGCTGTGATGAGAAGGCACAGGTGCTTATGGATTCGATGGTTCTTGGACTTACACAGATACAGAAGCAGTACGGAAAGAAATTTCTTTCCATTGAGATTCAGGAGGAATAATATGTTAGAGTTAAATCTTCAGTTTTTCGCTCATAAAAAAGGAATGGGATCAACAAAGAACGGTCGTGATTCCGAGTCAAAGAGATTAGGCGCAAAGAGAGCTGACGGACAGTTCGTAAAGGCTGGCAACATCATCTACAGACAGCGTGGTACAAAAATCCATCCGGGAACAAACGTTATGAAGGGTGGAGATGATACACTTTTCGCTACATCAGATGGTATTCTTCGTTTCGAGCGTAAGGGCAGAGACAAGAAGGTAGCAAGTGTTTACCCTGTTGCTGAGTAATTCTTTATTTTAAGATTTTTCGCCTGATCCTGCTTTCAAAGCTTGATCAGGCTTTTTTGTTTAGGGAGGAATCCTATGTTTGCAGACCGTGCAAGAATTATTATTCAGTCAGGTAAGGGCGGAAACGGCCATATCAGCTTCAGACGTGAGAAGTTTGTTCCTGCCGGCGGCCCTGACGGCGGCGATGGCGGACGTGGCGGAGATATTATTTTTGAAGTATCCGACCAGGTAAATAACCTCTCAGACTACAGGATGAGAAGGAAGTTCGCCGCTACAAACGGAGAAGAGGGTGGCAAGAAAAAATGTCACGGCAAGGATGGAAAGGATCTTGTTCTTAAAGTCCCGGCTGGTACAATTATCAAAGAGGCTGAGACCGGACAGGTCATCTGTGACATGAGCGGAGAAAACAAGCGTGTCGTTATCCTTCATGGCGGCAAGGGCGGCCTCGGCAACATGCATTTTGCCACCTCTACCATGCAGGCTCCGAAGTACGCCAAACCGGGCGGTGAGTCAAAGAGCCTCGAGGTAATACTCGAGCTGAAGCTCCTCGCTGATGTCGGACTTGTTGGTTATCCTAATGCCGGAAAGTCAACCCTTCTTTCAAGACTTTCAAACGCCAAGCCTGAGATAGCTAATTACCCGTTTACCACTTTAAATCCTATTCTTGGAGTAGTTGACCTGCCAGGCGGCGGAAGCTTTGTAATGGCTGACATTCCTGGTATAATAGAGGGTGCTTCAGAGGGTGTAGGTCTTGGCCTTGAGTTCTTAAGGCATATAGAGCGCTGCAAGGTTTTAGTTCACATGGTTGATATCTCCGGAGTCGAGAGAGATGATCCGGTTGAGGATATCAGGTCCATAAACAGTGAGCTTTCGAAGTACAATGAAAAGCTGGTTGAAAAGCCAACGATCATCGCTCTTAATAAGGCCGATACGAGACCTGATGACGCAGAGTCCATTAAGGAAAAGGTTGAGGATACTTTTCATAAAAAGACCTTCCTTATCTCTGCTGTCACGGGAGAAGGTGTAAAAGAGCTGCTTGGTGAGATCGCGAAGGAGCTCGATGAGTATAAGGATGAAAATGTCGTTTACGAGTCGACCTTCAACCCTGATGAATTTTTCAGGGAAGACGATTCTTTTACTGTAGAGGTAAATGAGGACGGCGAGTACGTGGTTACCGGACCTAAGATTGAAAAAATGCTCGGCTTT
>JBJELA010000381.1:0-5544 GCA_051878915.1 Candidatus Weimeria sp. | reverse complement strand
AAGCTCCTTCATGGCGCCGATCGTTCTGCCCTCTTCACGCTTGATCCTCTCCCTGTCCTTCGTCAGGATCATCGTCGCGTTCTTCCAGGCAAGCTCAACGAGCTTCTCCTTCTGGCCTCTTTTCGGCGTTACGATATGCACTGCGCTGCCTTTTTTCTCAGAGAGGAAATCCTCAAGCGTCTTCTGGTCAGCAAGCTCCATCTGAACGAACAGCTCCTTTGGCACAAAGGGCGTGCCGGAATAGAACTGCTGGATGAAAGTGCTGATCAGGTCAGACTTCTCATCGTCCTCACGCAGATTCAGGAAAAAATGATCTCTCCCGATCATTCTTCCGCCTCTTATAAAAAATACGACAGCGCAGGCATCCTCCTTATCGACCGCGACAGCGAGAATATCCCTGTCCTCTCCGCCAGTGTCAGTAATCTTCTGCTTCTGCAGGCACATCTGCACGGCTTCTATCTCATCACGGTATCCGGCAGCTTTCTCGAATTCCAGCGCGGCGGAGGCAGCGTTCATTTTTTCAGTGAGAGCAGTGATCACCGGCTCGGCCTTTCCCTCGAGAAATTCCATTGCCGCCCTGACCGACTCCATATACTGCTCCTCCGTGATATAACCCTGGCAGACGCCCGGACACTGCTTTATATGGTAGTTCAGACACACTCTGTCCTTCTTCAGATCCCTTGGAAACACGCGATTGCAGGTCCGAAGATGGAAGAGCTTGTTCGTGAGGTCGATCGTCTCCCTTACATCACCGGCTGACGTAAATGGCCCGAAGTACCTGCCCTTGTCCTTATATACTTTTCTTGAAAAAACAACCCTGGGAAAATGCTCCCCCAGGGTGACCTTTATGTATGGATATGTCTTGTCATCGCGGAGCATCGTGTTGTACTTCGGACGATGCTCTTTGATCAGATTGTTCTCGAGGACCAGGGCCTCGAGCTCTGAATCGGTGACTATGTATTCGAAATGGTCGATATGCTCAACCATCTGTTTTTTCTTTATGCCCTCGTCATGCGACGGCTGAAAATACTGATGGAGACGCTTCGTAAGACTTTTGGCTTTGCCGATGTAGATGATCGCATCAGTCTTATCGTGCATGATATACACGCCAGGCGAACCCGGCACCTTTTTCAGTTCCTCCTGTATATCAAAACTCATATCTGGTAGCCTCTTATAAACTATTATTCTAAAGCAGCTGATGCGATCCGGATGACACCTTACTCGTCAAAAATATCGTCATCTGAACTTACTTCAGGCTTTGAGTGGTCATCTGAAGCATCAGGACCGGAGTCATCTGAAGAACCGGAAGAACCGGAATCATCCGATGAATCAGAACCAGAATCAGAATCCGAACCGTCGTCTGAATCACTCTTCTTTGCCTTTTCGTAGGAGTCCATCTCGCTCTGGAGACGGGCAGCTATCTCATGGTCGCTGTCAGTCTTCTTATCTGAAGACTCTTCATCAGAAGGATCAGCCTCAATTCCGGTGATCTCTCTGAACATATCCATGAATTCCTTACCGGTGATAGTCTCTTTCTTATACAGATATTCAGAGATCTGATCCAGCGCGTCCCTGTGCTCGGTGAGCAGGTTCTTCGCCTTCTCATAAGCGGAATTGATGATCGCGAGAACCTCTGCATCGACCTCACTGGCGGTCTGCTGGCCGCAGGTCATCTGTGCCCCGCCGTCGAGGTACTGACTCTCAACGGTAGCAAGGCCCATCATACCGAACTTTTCGCTCATACCGAAACGGGTGACCATATTCCTGGCGATATTTGTGGCCTTTTCGATATCATTGGCTGCACCGCTCGTAATAGAGTGGAAAACGATCTCCTCTGCGGCACGGCCGCCCATGAAGGTAGCGATGTCTTCCTCGAGCTCCTCTTTTGACTGAAGGAATTTCTCCTCCTCAGGAGTCTGAAGAGTATAGCCGAGAGCACCCATAGTACGCGGAACGATTGTGATCTTCTGTACAGGATCGGTATTTTTCTGGAGAGCGGATACAAGAGCGTGACCAACCTCGTGGTAAGAGACGATATGTCTCTCCTTGTCGCTCATAGGGCGGTCCTTCTTTTCCTTACCGCCGACAGCGACACGCTCAAATGCCTCGAAGAGATCAGGCTGTGACACATACTGCCTGCCGTTCTCTACTGCGAGAATAGCTGCCTCGTTAATGATATTCGCGAGATCCGAACCTACCAGGCCGGCAGAAGCCAGAGCGATGGCCTCAAGGTCGCAGGTCGAATCCATTTTGACGTCCTTTGCGTGAACACGGAGAGTCTCGAGACGTCCCTTCATATCAGGCCTGTCGACAATAATACGCCTGTCGAAACGGCCAGGACGAAGAAGTGCCTTATCAAGAACCTCAGGTCTGTTTGTAGCAGCAAGGATCAGAAGTCCCTTGGAGGTATCGAAACCATCCATCTCAGCGAGCAGCTGGTTCAGGGTCTGCTCACGCTCATCGTTTCCGCCGCCGAACTTGGAGTCACGGGACTTTCCGATCGCATCGATCTCATCGATAAAGATGATACATGGAGCCTGGCGCTTTGCCTCGTTGAACAGGTCTCTTACACGGCTGGCGCCGACACCGACGAACATCTCGACGAAATCAGAACCGGCAAGTGAGAAAAATGGCACGCCAGCCTCGCCTGCAACAGCTTTTGCGAGGAGTGTTTTACCAGTTCCAGGAGGGCCTACGAGAAGCGCACCCTTAGGCAGTTTTGCACCGATCTGGGTGTATTTGCTTGGGTTCTTTAAAAAATCAACGACCTCCTGCAGAGATTCCTTTGCCTCGTCCTGACCAGCTACATCGTCAAAGGTAACTCCGGTCTGCTTCTGTACATAGACCTTTGCGTTGCTCTTTCCGACGCCGCCAAGCATTCCGCCTGAGCTGCTCATCCGTCTCATAACAACCGCAAAGATGATCCAGATGATCACAAGCGGAACTATAAATGAAAGAATGTTATAGATAATAGCCGAGGTAGATGAAGAATCCTGGACATTTATCGTGACATCGTTCTTTTTCAGAAGAGGAAGCAGATCATCATCTGCGAGATAACCGGTCGAGTAATTTACATCCTGTTTCTGACCGGTAGTCTGTCTGTAAAGCTCCTGCTCCGTCTTGTCATCCTGATCAGCATAAAATGTCGAGCTCTCACGAACCTTAAAATTGATCTTTGAGCCATCGAATGTAACTGACTTCAGTTCATTGTTTTCAGCGAGCTTATAGAACTTGTCGTAGCTTACTGTCCTGTTCGCGCTGCTGTCAAGGCCCTTGTAGAGCATCGTTACTATAAAAAGAGCAACGAGTGAGAAAAGAACAAATGCCAGAATCGGGTTAAATCTCGGATTCTGGTTGTTGTTCGGCCCCTGCCCATTTCCATTCGATCCATTATTGTTATTATTCTGGTTATTATAGAAATTATTATCGTCCAAAAATGTCACCTGCTTTCCTGTGCATTTTATTGTATCATTTCTGTCAATAGTATAATCAGCCTTTTACAATTATAAGGAATAAAATCGTTAAAAGCAAGGCGGCATTGTTAGTTTCATAAAAGTTTCACACTATTTAAAGTTTTCATATTTTTTTACAAAAAACCAGCCCTGGCATACGCCAGGGCCATCATAGAAGTGGAAATGATTATTATCTAAAACTTCCCGCAGAATATTCAAGGGTAGGCCTGTAATCTGTAATGCCCAGCGGGGTTTGTGGGGCACGGGAAGTAATAGCCTAACCTTTAACGCTGCCTGCTGTAACACCGCCAACAATATAGCGGGAAAGCAGAAGGTAAACTATGATAACAGGGAAGATTGAGAACGCTATCATAGCGTAAACCTGTCCCATATCAAACTTCAGATAATCTGCTGCACGGAGCTGTGCGATGAGGATAGGAAGTGTCTTCATCTCGTCCTTGTGAAGTAAGAGTGATGGAATGAAGTAATTGTTCCATGATCCTACGAAAGCGAATATTGCCTGAACGGCTATTGCCGGTTTCATAAGCGGGACAACTATTGTGTTAAAGATTCTTATCTCTCCTGCTCCATCAATTCTTGCTGCCTCGAGCAGCTCGTGCGGAAGGTTTGAATCCATGTACTGCTTCATGTAGAAGAATACTACTGCTGACGCAATAGACGGTACGATCAATGGAATGAACGAATTCTCCAGTCCCCATGAATAGCATAACTGCTGGAAACCAAGTGCAGATACCTGAGTAGGGATCATCATTATCGCAAGTATGAATACGAAGATTGCCTTACGTCCCTTAAATCTGAAGGCGTGGATCGCGTAAGCAGTCATCGTCGAGAAATAGGTGGTAAGTAATGCCGTAAGGCCTGCAACAATGAGAGAGTTGATCATACCTCTTACAACCGGAAGTGAACCATGGAAGATGTTATTCAGGTTTATAAAAAGCCTTGTGCTTGGATAAGCCCTGAATCCACGGCTCAGGTCACCGTTGCTTCGTGTTGCGTTAATGAACAGAATGTAGAACCAGATCAGGCAGAGTATTGTCAGAAGAATAAGAACAACATATGCTATAACCCTTCTGACAGTTACTGAAGCCGCTGTCTTCTTAGGAGCTCCTAAATCTTCAATGTTCAATTTTGAATCTGAATCTTTCATATCCGGACGCTCCTTTCTATTCATCTACTTCATTCGAGGCCGTAACCTTGAATACTATCAGGCTCAGGATACCTGTAATGATCAGGAGCAGAACTGAAAGAGCTCCGGCCATACCATAGTTCCTGCTGTACAGATGCTTATTCAGCCACATGATCAGTGTCATTGAAGATCTGACCGGATCACCAGTACCATTTGTGAGGATCTGCGGTACATCGAACATCTGAAGACCACCGATAAGTGATGTGATAAGCACGTAAATAAATATAGGTTTCAAAAGTGGAAGAGTTATCCTCCAGAAAATCTGATTAGCAGTAGCGCCATCAACCTCAGCCGCTTCAAAAAGGCTTGTGTCGATTCCCATCATACCTGCCATCAGAAGAATTGTCGTATTTCCGAACCACATAAGGAAGTTCATCAGGGCTACAAGGCCTCTGACCGATCCCACATGTGACATAAACTGATAAGGCTTTGAAATGATTCCAATACTCTGCAGAATAGAATTGATAGGGCCTGTATCAGCAAAAAGTGTGAAGAACAGCATTGCGAATGCAGCTGCCATAATAAGGTTTGGCAGATAAATAACTGTCTTGAAAAATCTCTGCCCCTTAAGTCTTAATGATGGATCCGTAAACCAGGCCGCAAGTAAAAGCGATACTATTATCTGTGGTACAAAACCCAGCACCCACATAATCATTGTGTTTCCCGTGTACTGCAGGAGTTCATGACCTGATAACAGTTTTTTGAAATTCTGAAATCCTACAAAGGTCGGTCCTATATGGTTAAGACCAGACATGTAATTTTCAAAAAAGCTGTTATAGATAGTGCTTGCAAGCGGTACCAGCTGAAATATGATAAATACCACTAGAAATGGAATCAGGAAAATGTAGCCCCAGCGATTTACTCGCTGATTATGACTGAGTTTTT
>JBJELA010000380.1:0-5552 GCA_051878915.1 Candidatus Weimeria sp. | reverse complement strand
TCCTTAGCCTTTGTAAGGTCAATGCTCTGGTCCTTGTCAATGTCTTTTGCTGACCAGCTGTCCCCGCCCTTTCTAACTATGAACGACAGTGTGTCTTTTCCTGCCGGCACTGTGTAATTAGTCACTGCACAGCCGTTTTTATCCAGTTTTTTCTGGAATGCAGAGGCGCTTCCGTCAACTCCGTCGGCCCAGAACCACACGTCCCAGTCGCTGTAGTCCTTATCGGTCCTGTAGTAATGGAACGTTACTTTCGTCGCAGATGCCGCAAATACATCCGCCCTGAACCCGGAAAAAAGTGACAGCACCATAAGGAATGCTGTCACAAACGCCGATACTTTTGTTAGTTTTTTCTTCATTTTTTCCTCCTTCTATTTTTTGGAACGGCAGATATTATTAAATCTGCACAATTCCCCACTAAAGTATCGGTTATTATTCTAACATTATGCGCAAAAGGAAAAAATATTAAATTTTTATAATTTATGTCACTTTTTTGACATGATCTCGTATGAGAATGTGATCTCTATCTTGTCGATCCGCTGAAGTGACTCGTCTGTCTTGGACAGAAGCTTTGCACTAACGGCGCTGGCATCAGACGGCTCATCTGCGAATCTGGCTGTGTCAGTATTGATCTGTGAGACCCATTCGTTGTAGATATTAACTCTGGTGCAGGTGCCATCGTCACTCGTTGTATAAGGAACAGCTGAATATTTATACGGCTGTCCGTTGATTTTTATCTCCTTGATGGAAATGACATAACCCGGGTAGTTGAGCTCTCCGTTTGAGATTCCAAGAGCAGCGAAAGCCGGGAATGATGACCCGTCTTTTCTTCCGGAAAAATCAAGCGACACTGTATATGTGCCTTCGCCGTCTATTACAGCGTCAGAGGCCTTGACCCCGTCTATCTCCTGCGGGTCATATTTGTCGCCAACAGAGTAATTGATGCTCCAGTCTCCGCTCGCCCACATTATCCATGCATGTGATTTTCCATCGCCAGTAGCATCAGGTTTTTCATCAAAATCATCCGGTGCTTTCTTAAGTCTTGCATCAAGCCGTTTTTTTGCATCAGCCTGCTGCTTTGCAGTCGATTTGCTGCTCATTTTTGAATAAGAACGACTGCTGAATATTTTTGCAGCAGATGAGCTGGTCCACTTAGAGGTATGCCTGTCAAAATACTGGGACTGATCCCAGAGCATCGGCACCAGATTCAGTGCATCGCAGTTGTCGAGCATATTGCTGATATAGGTATCTCTGCCTTTCTTTATCGTCCCGTCTGAATTCGAAAGGACAGCATACTCTCCGATCACCACGCCGTATCCGTTTTTCGTGAACTTCGTCATTTTTGCCAGCTGATCATTCATCTGCTTCAGCTGATCCTTCGTGCCAAATGTACGCTTTGTGTCTGATCCGGCATATTCCCATGGCGTATAGTAATGCACGCTCACAAGAAGCTTGCTTTTGGCCTTGTCTGACGGCATATTATATCGGTCATCGCAGGTCTTGTCTATATCTGTATTATATCCAGGGATCAGAAGAAATCTCTTCTGGTTGTTCTTCCTTGAAGATGAACGGACAGTATCTACAAAAAGCTGGTTGATGCGGTTTGCCTCGCTGTAGCATTCGTCCTCTGTCAGTACGCCGCTCTTACCGTCTACAGCGTCGTTGAGTCTCGAACCGATCTCTTCATTTCCTCCTTCAAAGATCAGGTGGTAATCTTCATTGCCAAAATAATCGGACAGCTGCTTCCACATGCTCACATATCTGTCATTTGCCTTCTGGCGGATATTCTGATCGGCGGAACCGAATTCTCCCCACCAGCCGTTATCCCAGTGGTCATTCAGGATCACGTACATATCCTGATCTATGCACCAGTCCACTACTTTTTTCACGCGCTTTAAGTATTCTTTTCCGATGGTATAATCGCCTTTATCTGCTCCCGGCATTGCATTACCCCAGGCCACCGGAATACGGATCGAGTCAAAACCGCTCTTCTTCAGTGACTTAATCATCTTCTTAGTGGTAAGCGGCTGTCCCCATGCAGTCTCATACGCTGAAACTGCGGCACCCGAAACTGCATGCCCCTCCTCATCGGACATAGTGGCCTCAAAGGTATTCGCAAGATTCGTTCCATTCCCCATCCGCACAGTCAGTTCCTGTGCTGTCATGTCGAAGCCTCCTGCTTTCTTCTTTGCTGATGCCGGCATCGGCGATGCGAGTGTCATCGCGCAGGCCAGCGCAAGTGATGCGCAGAGCATCTTTTTAAGCCCCTTCAATGTGTTGTTCTTCATAAAGCTCCTTTCGAATAGTTTCCGGCAGGTCCCTCCTGCCTGATATTTTTTAAAGTATAAACACTTTATGAAACGATTAACACAGTAAAAATTTGCTATAATTAGCGTTATTTTTTATAGAGAAGTATCCCAGCCGCTTAGGAGATCATTATAGAAAATAATAATCAGATATCCACCTTCCTGTCGAGCAGGTACGCTGATGCCGCAAAGGCTGCCAATGCGCATCCCAGTTCAAATATCAGCGAAACAGCTACATTTACCTCATTACCGCTGGCCGGACTGAAATAAATGCCCGTATCCTTAGTTATGTACAGTCTGAAGCCGGCTCCGGAATTCGAGATTCGTGAGCTGATATATGTCACCAGGATCAAAAGACCGATACATATCACGCAGCTGATCAGTCTCTCACCCTTTTTGCCGCGAAGAAGAGATGCGCCAAGTGTAGATGACAGATATGCCAGACATACAAAGAAAGCCACAAAGCATACCAGATACCCGAAAATACGCAGAATCGTTATTACAGTATCCATTCCATACAGGCTGTTCAGGAATGATGTCATGATAGCAACCTTTGCTGATGCAGCGTTATCATTTTTCATGACATCCGCCAGAAGATGCAGATCAGCATATCCCAGGAAACAGTATCCTATGAAAAGAACGCTTCCTACTGCAAGGATAACGATTATTTTTCCAAGAAGGATCTGCCAGGCCGGAAGAGGAGTCATGAAGATCATGTATCCGCTCTTTTCTCTCAGATCCCTGTTATACATGGCTATTCCTTCGAACAGCACAATAATAAAGGTTCCAAAGGCCGCAAGCATCAGTAGTATCCACATAGCCGTCGATGCCTTGTAGCCCACAAAGTTAGTGATCAGAAAACCCACTTCCACCAGTGCCATTACCGCTACCATTGTCAGATAGCGGAATCTGTTCTTTATCAGTTCATACTTCATTATCTTTGCCATGCTTACACCTCGCTGTATATCTCGCGGTACCTGTCCGCAACCGACTTGTTCTCTTTTATGCGGAGATCTTCCACATCACGCATCTCTACGATACGTCCGTCTTTCATAAAAATAGCTGTATCAACGATACTCTCAAGCTCCTCTACCATATGCGAAGAGATCACGAGCGAAGATCCCTCGCTCATCTCTCCGATGATCATCTGAGACAGGGCATCCCTCGCCAGCAGATCTATCCCGTTAAGCGGCTCATCCAGAAGGATAAGCTTCGATTTTCTGGCCATGGCCGCGGCTATTTTTACCTTGGCGAGCATTCCTGAAGAAAGTGATCTGACCTTCTGCTGTGGCGACAGCTCCATTTTTTTGATCAGGTAAAAATATCTGTTGATATCGAAATCCTTAAAAAAATCTCTGTAATATCCTGCCACATCACTTATTCTCATATAGCTGTAAAAAAATGGTTCTGTCGGAGTATAGGAAATATCCTCCCGCGCTCTGCAGCTGAGCTGTCTTCCGTCGACTCTTACTTCTCCCTCTGTCTTCTTCACCAGACCAGAGAGAAGCTTCATCAGAGTCGACTTGCCAGAGCCGTTTGGCCCCAGAAGAGCGTATATATGTCCGCCTGTCAGCTCCAGCTCCACGTGATCCACCGCTGTCCTCGTGAAGTATTTCTTCGTAAGTCCGTTACACTGTATCTTCATCTGTCATCCTTTCCACCATTCAGGTAATCAGATACTGCAGACTCAATCTCTATGTCGCTGAGTCCCAGCGCTCTCATGCTCTCCACGAATCCTGCCACTGCCTTTGTCACCTTATCCTGCTTCAGGTCACTGACATCCGTCTCTGATACAAAGGTTCCGATTCCCCGCCTGGTATAGACCACTCCTCGTCTCTCCAGCTCTGCGTAAACACGTGAAGCTGTATTAGGGTTGATCCTGTAAGTCAAAGCCAGTTCCCGTGAAGACGGCAGCTTCTCTCCTGCTGCGATCTCACCGGCAACGATCCTGGATGTGATATCATCTATCACCTGCAGATATATAGGCTTATCATTCGCAAAGTCCATTGAGCCTCCTATATAAAAAACTATTGTATTAGTGCACTAGATACATAGTACACTAATAATATACTGATGTCAATACTTTTTTTATGAATCTGTCTCAAATATTTTCTGTAATGTTACTATTCACGGCATGCTTCTGTTGGGATTCATCACGGGCGCACTTGTGCGGACGATTGAACGCCCACAGTCTTTTTCATCCTTGAATCATACAGTCCGATAATGTATTATACTTATGATTATTTTGCAGTAATAACAACTGCAGTCAGGAGGTTTTCTTGAGATCTGTTCTTTATTTTATAATTGATCTTCTGTTCTGGTGGGGAATTCTCTGGTTCTCCATGCACAAAGACAGGAGCCGCTATCGTAATGTCATTTTTCTGTTTCTAGCACTGATGAATACGGTCTCTGCCCTTTTTGTTCCGTTCAAAGGGCGTAGTTTCGGAGTCATGGCTGTGGTTTTCATAGCATTTCTCCTGCTGATCTTACTGCTGCCGTTTATGCTGATTGCAAATGGAATAGTCATGATACGGCGTGAAGGCCGGAGTCTGGCGAACCGGCTGTCCCTGCTGCTGGGCATTGCTGTTCTTATAGGAGAGGTCAGTCTTATCTCCGTAGTCGTCCTCCCATATATCCAGTCCGGGACAGGAACACAGATAATGCAGGCGCCTCTGATACTTATGATGATAGGCGCAAGTGTAGTATATGGTTCACTCACATTTGCCTCTTTCGCGATCTATACAGTCTTTCTGCAGCTTATTCCACATAAGCGGGATTTTGATTATATAATCATCCACGGAAGCGGGCTGATCGGAGGAAACAGGATATCGAAACTTCTCTCAGACCGTCTCGACAAAGCCATAAGACTCTATCGCAAAGATCCTACTCCTCCGATCATGATCCCGTCTGGCGGGAAAGGCTCAGACGAATCTGTCGCCGAGGCGGATGCCATGGGAGATTATCTGGTAAAGCACGGCATCCCCGAATCACAGATCATCCGCGAAGACCAGTCGATGACTACTTTTGAAAATCTGGCCAACAGCAAAAAGATCATCGACTCCAGACCAGGCCGTAAGTATTCTGTACTTGTCACCAGCAACTATCATCTGTACCGGGCATTGCGCTACTGCAGAAAGCTTGGGTTCAGATGTACAGGTGTCGGCGCCCATGTCGCGATGTACTACTGGCCAAGCGCACTGATACGTGAATTCGTCGCGGTGCACAAGGAAAAAAAGCATCTGGCCTGGT
>JBJELA010000379.1:0-5559 GCA_051878915.1 Candidatus Weimeria sp. | reverse complement strand
TCAGAAGGAAGTTTGTAGGATCTGCCTCAGCGCCGACCTTCTGGGATACACGGGCCGACATAGGCACCGCGGAAACTCCCGCGGAACCGATCAGAGGATTTATCCTGCCGTGTGTCGCCTTACACATAATCTTTCCGACGATGATACCTGAAGCAGTAGCTACTGCGAATGCTACGAGTCCAAGTACGACGATCTTAAGTGTTGAAGCGTTAAGGAAAGCTTCTGCAGAGGTTGAGGCTCCGACCGAAGTTCCGAGAAGGATAACGACTATATACATAAGCGCGTTGCTTGCTGTATCTGTCAGCTGTCTTACCACACCGCACTCCTTGAAGAGGTTTCCAAGCATCAGCATACCTACGAGAGGAGCTGTTGTAGGAAGGATAAGGCAGACGATTACAGTAACGACTATCGGGAAGAGAATCTTCTCGAGCTTACTTACAGGACGGAGATTCTTCATATGGATCTTTCTCTCATCCTCTGTAGTCAGAGCCTTCATAATAGGCGGCTGGATGATAGGTACAAGCGACATATACGAGTACGCCGCCACCGCGATAGGTCCCATCAGTGCCGACTGTCCCAGCTTACCTGCAAGGAAGATTGACGTAGGTCCGTCTGCTCCTCCGATGATGGCGATAGCTGCTGCGGCCTTGTCTGAGAAACCGAAAAGGATAGCTAACAGATAAGCCATGTAGATACCGAACTGAGCTGCCGCTCCCAAAAGGAACGAAATCGGATTCGCGATAAGAGGCGAGAAATCTGTCATCGCTCCGACTCCCATAAAGATAAGTGATGGAAGAATCGACCACTCATCGAGCTGGAAGAAATACCAGAGCAGTCCGCCGACGCCATTTGAGGTCTCCTGAGGGCTCGCAATGATATCAGGATAGATGTTTACGAGGAGCATTCCGAATGCGATAGGCACCAGAAGCAGAGGCTCGAAATCCTTTGCAATGGCCAGATAAAGGAAAACACAGGCCACAAGTATCATTATGAAGTTTCCTACAGTAAGATTCGCAAATGCCGTCTGATGGAGCAGATTGCCCATCGTCTGTGCAATATAACTCATTTATGAATCCTCCTTAGAATCAGTCCTCGTTCATTGTAGCAAGAAGGTCTCCGGTATCTACAGGATCTCCTTCCTTGCACTCTATTGATGCGACAGTTCCGGCCTTAGGTGCGACTACCGGTGTCTCCATCTTCATGACCTCGAGAACTACAATAGGATCTCCAGGCTTAACCTTTGTTCCAGGAGCTGCTGCGATCTTGAAGACCTTACCCTGTGCTCCTGCTTCGATACGAAGAGAACCCTGAGTACCATTTGATACAGGTGCTGCCGGCTTTGGTGCAGCTGCTGCTGCAGGAGCTGCTGGAGCTGCTGAAGCTGAGCCGCCCTTCTCTTCTACGGATACGTCATATGACTTGCCATTTACTGTAATGGTATAATTTTTCATGATATTTTCCTCCTGATCAATATCTTCTCTTGATAGAACGCACCACGAACGAATCCGTAGAAGCGCCTGTAGCGGCTGATATAGCCGCACTTATAACAGCTATTAGTTCCTCTGAATCTTCCTCACCAGCTGGTGCACTCTCACCTGCTTCAACAATCTGCTTTGTCTGTGCCTGTGGTGCCTTCTTTGCTGCAAACTTCTTCTGCAGGTAAGGAATGAGGTTAAAGCAATAGATAACAAGACTGATAAGGATAAGTACAGCAAATACTGTAACCATACCCATAACCACGTTCAGCGCTGCCTTGCCCATTGTCTCACCAAGTGAGTACACAGGGTTGAAGTTAATCGAAGTAGGCTTGCTCATGTTATATGACTTATAAACAATAACGAGCGTCGCGTTACGCTTCTGATACTTCATGGTAAGAGTGGTCGTAATATTTTTACCAGCTTTATCTACCTTAAAACCAGCATAATCTACAAATTCTCCGAGTCCAGGCTCATTATCAACGAAGTTCTGAAACATTGTTTCATACATCTTGTATTCATCATTGTCCGGATCGGATGTGGCCTGCTTTTTGTAGCTCTCGTAATACTGTTTCAGGTCACTCTCTGAAAGAGATACAACCTGACTGGCCAGATTCTCTGACTCAGCCTCAAGCTCCTTGGTAGTCCTTCCGCCATAAGTAGAATTATCTGTAGAACCGCAGGAAGCAAAAGCGAAGACACAGGCAACCAAAGCAAAAATAACGCTTATTTTTTTCTTCATCAGATTACCTCGCTTACTTTGTGACATGCTTTCTGTATGCCTCATCGACTTTCTTTGTGAAAAGCACTTCAAATGCGTCGATCAGGTACTTTCTGATATCCGCACCATTTACAAATCTGTCAACTACTCCGCGTCTTGCCGCGTTAGCTGCTCCTGAAACCTTAGCCTCGAAATCAGCTGCGGAAATACCGGTGATCTTTGAAGCTTCCTTTGAATCCATAGGTCCCATATCAGCATCCGTAAAAGCAAATACGATGTCAGCGCCTGTAGCATGGCTTCCCATAAGAAGAGGCGCGGTAGTATAAGCCTTTGCAATAACAGAAACCTTCGGGACTGTAGCGCCTGAATACGCGTTAACGAACTCAGCGCAGGCAGTCGGAAGTGATGCCTCTGCATGAATTGTAGTAGAAAATCCCTCTGTCTTTACAAGTGAAAGAACCGGAATATCGAAAGCGTCACAGAACTTGACGAAATCTGCTGCCTTCTTAAGCGCCTTTGTGGAGAGTCTGTCGTCAAACTCATCATCACCGCTCTTTACAGTGTTTCCAAAAGCACCGACTGTCATGCCGTCAAGCTTGATAAAGCCTGTGGTCATATCCTTTGCGTACTCACCCTTTACCTCGATAAAGAGCTTTCCATCAGAAATCTCTGTGAATACGTCAGCCGCATTCTCATATACAGCTCCTGCTACATCTGCTGCCCTGTTCAGATCATCTGTGCAGTCGTCGATGCATCCTTCCTCGATATTGCTTCCAGGAAGAACAGGTACAAGAGCTCTGATAGAAGCGAGGACATCTGCTTCTTTTCCAGTACCATCGATTCCGCCGCCAACTGTGCTTCTGAAAGCGTATGCTGAAGTATCTGTGTCCTTATTACCTGTAAGGGTATTAGGAGCATTGAAAAATACCTTTGCATCGTCTGTCATGTAAGTAAAATCAGCGATTGAGAGAAGTGCTGAAAGTCCGCCGCCGCAGTTTCCGAAAACTGCCATAATCTGCGGAATAACTCCACTTGCCTCACTGGCCTTAGAAAGTATGCTTCCAAGAGATTCGATTGCATCATATGATTCCATGAGGCGGACACCTGTGCTGTCTAAAAGTCCGATAATCGGAGCTCCGACTGCGAGTGCCTGCTCATAGGTGCGAAGAATCTTCTTAGCGTGCATTTCTCCGATAGAACCGCCAAGAACTGATGGCTCCTGGGCAAATACAAAGACGAGATTTCCGTCAATCGTACCATGTCCTGTTACAACTCCATCGGAAGGGGTGTCTTCTGCTGCCTGCGAAAAATCCGTATTACGGCCAGTTACCTGAGCTCCAAGCTCTACAAAGCTGTTCTCATCTAAAAGGCTCTGGATCCTTGAGACTGCAGAAAATACTTTTGCCTCACTCATAGTTTTTTCCTCCAACGTCTGTTTATATGTTCCGCGAAAAAATCGCAACTAGGGTTTATGATAACTCAAATCAATATATTTAGCAAGTAAATTATTGTTAAATACTAGATATCTATTGTTTCCTTCTCAGCCTCCTCGGTGGCCTCCTTCCTGAACTCCGCTATCTGCTCATCCGAAAGGAGCGGAAGCGATGAAAGAGACTCTATCCCGAAGACTCTTAAAAATTCCTCTGTCGTACCAAAAAGTATGGGGCGGCCCGGCGCGTCCATCCTGCCGACCTCCTCTATAAGCTCGTATTCCACGAGCTTGTTGACTGAGTGATCCGAATTTACGCCGCGGATTTTTGCTATCGCTGACTTTGTGACCGGCTGCCTGTACGCGACTATCGAAAGCGTCTCTAAAAGCGCATTTGTAAGGACTGCCTTTTTAGGCTGCTTCGCAATCTTTATAAGAGACGGGTATATATCCCTTGCCGTGCACATCTGAAAGCTGTCCTCAAGACGGACGAGCCTGATCCCGCGGTCCTCCTGTTCATACTCCCTTGAAAGCTCCTCTGAGGCCTCGATAATCTCCTTCTCGCTTACCCCCAGCGCCTTTGCGGCTGTTTCTGTCGAAAGGCTTCTTCCGATGGCAAAATAAACGCCCTCAAGTTCTTTTTTCAGTTCAGCTGTAACCATTATGCTACCTGTGATTCCATTTCTATGTCACCGAATATCTCTTCCTGTCTCGCTTTTATCTGGCCTGTCTTCATCAGCTCAAGCACCGCGAGAAAAGTTACGATGACCTCAGTCTTTGATGTGGTCTCCTCAAAAAGATTTTTAAAGGAAAAATGACTGTGACTTCTCGCGAAGTCAAGAAGCTCCCCTGTTTTTTTCTCAAGTGAGATCTTTTCTTTTCTGATGGAGCCAAACTTCGATCTGATAGGATCGACTCTCTCCTTCTGCCGCCTTAAGACCTCATTGAAGACCTCGTTTAATTTTTTAAGAGTGATCCCGTCAAGAAGCTCATCCGGATTTACCGGTGCCTCGTAGTCCCTTACCTCTGGCGGTATCGTGGGATCCTTATAGATGACAAGGCCTGCTGCGTCCTCACGTTTCTTAAGCTCAGCGGCAAGCTCGTGGTACATCTTGTATTCGAGCAGCGCCTCAACAAGTTCCTGTCTCGGATCGGCCTCCTCTTCCTCCTCATCCTGCTTTTTCTTCTCCGGAAGAAGCATCTTTGCCTTTATCGATAAAAGAGTAGACGCCATCAGAAGAAACGCGCTCATAGTATCGAGATCAGTCTCCTCCATTCTGTCGAGATAAGCCATATACTGGTCTGTTATCACTGCAATAGGGATGTCATAGATGCTTACCTTGTTCTTTTCGATAAGATGCAGGAGAAGCTCAAGCGGCCCTGAAAAAGCCGGAAGCTTTACATCAAGAGCCTCTTCCATCACGCCCTCCCTGTCGAGCCGAATCCGCCTCTCGACTCTGTTCCGAGATGGTCCTTCTCGTCGAATACTATCTCAGGCTGGTGCCTGAAGATCCTGAACTGGCATATTCTGTCATTTACAGAGATGTGGGTATCCCTCGTGGCAAAGACAGGCATCATCAGCACATCGTCGTCACCGCAGTAGCTCTCATCGACTACTCCGATCCCGTTTGACTGTAAGAGCCCGTAGTTTTTAAAGGTAGACGACCTCGGCGCTGTGATCATCTCATAGCCTTCAGGCAGCTTCACGGATATGCCTAAATCTATCAGGGCAAAATCGCCCTTCTTCAGGTCATAGTCCCTTGCGGCGCGAAGGTCGATCCAGTCGCTCTTGCCATCGATATATTTTAATTTTTCAATTTTATCTGTATGATACTTGATCTGAATTGTCTCTTTCATTCCCAGTTGTCTTCCTTCATCTCATTCTTTTTGTCCCTGCACATCAGATCATGCACGGCATCCTTCGCGCTCTTGCC
>JBJELA010000378.1:0-5590 GCA_051878915.1 Candidatus Weimeria sp. | reverse complement strand
ATCTCATTGTAAAAAAGGATGAAAACTGCTGCTACCTGTTCTGTGTTGAGCGGATTGCAGGCTTTATTGCCGAAAACCTGACTAAAGTAAAGCACACAGAGGTCTCTGTAAAGGCAGTTTCTATCGATTCCTGTGATTTTTCACCGGACTTCAGGGAAGAGGATATTATCATCACCTCTGACAGGCTCGATTCCTTTGTGGCTGCCTGCTCTCACTCCTCGAGAAGCGCGGCTTCAGCTCTTATAGATTCGGAGCGTATATTTTTAAATGAAAAAATAACCACAAGCCACAAGGCAGCTGTAAAAGAAGGAGATATCCTGACTATCAGAGGAAAAGGAAAACTGCGCGTCATCGCATTTAATGGAAAAACACAAAAAGACAGACTTAAGGTAAGGATTGGCTGGTACGACTGATGGAGAATACACTTGAGATAAAATACGACGGAAAACCATGTTATGATATAGTATTAGAGAAGGATTTCAGCAGACTTGCTTATTTTCTGAACCTGACCGGTAAGAAATACCAGCGTATCTGTATTGTAAGTGACACAAATGTAGCTTCATACTATATAGATGATGTAAGAGATGCCCTGAGAGAAGTCTCAGGCGAGATCACGCAGTTTGTCTTTCAGGCAGGTGAGGCTTCGAAGAACTTAAGCGTCGTAGAGGATCTGTATGAAAGCCTGATCAGGTCCCATTTCGACAGAAAGGATCTGCTTGTAGCGCTTGGAGGCGGCGTAGTCGGTGATATGACAGGCTTTGCCGCAGCTACATATCTGCGCGGAATCGACTTTATTCAGGTACCTACAAGCCTGCTCGCTATGGTGGATTCATCAATCGGAGGAAAGACCGGTGTTGATTTCCGTGCCTTCAAAAATATGGTCGGAGCCTTTTACATGCCGCGCCTCGTCTACATGAACCTCTCAGTGCTTAAATCTCTGCCTGAAGAACAGTTCAGGTCAGGAATGGGCGAGGTCATAAAGCACGGCCTGATCGCTGACAGGGATTATTTTGATTTTCTGATCAGAGACATGGAGAAGATCTGCTCTTTTGATCCGGATTCGATTCTCCATGTAGTGAAGAGAAGCTGTGAGATCAAAGGCGCTGTGGTCGAAAAGGATCCGAAGGAGCAGGGCATCAGGGCTACCCTGAATTTCGGACACACTATCGGTCATGCAGTCGAGAAGCTCTCAAAGTTCTCTCTTTTCCACGGTCAGTGTGTCGCTGTTGGTTCAGTGGCTGCAGCTTATCTTTCGATGAAGAGAGGTCTTATCTCCGAATCTGATTACCAGCAGATAAGACAGGTCTTGTCAGACTATGGCCTTCCGGTTTCAGTAAGCGCCGGTACTTTTCACGCGGATGAAATCCTTAAAACGACCAAGTCCGATAAGAAGATGCAGGCTGGTAAGATAAAATTCATCCTGTTAGAGCAGATCGGAAAAGCTGTCATCGATACCTCACTTTCTGATTCTGACCTTTTAGAAGGGATTAACGAGATTTTAAAATGAAATCAAAGAAGATTTATTATTCGTTTTTTTTAATATATGTGATCATTCTTATCGTGGTTGACCAGCTGACCAAACATATAGTCAGATTAAATCTGTCAGGCGGCGATCTGGATATTATTCCGGGCGTGCTTCAGCTTCACCTGCTTTTTAATACAGGAGCCGCCTTCTCGATACTTACCGGAAAGACCATATTTTTCTATATACTTACACCAATTGTTGCATGCATTATCATTATATTTTTCCTTAAGCTTCCTTTAGAGAAAAAATACCAGCCAATGGCTTTATGTCTTTCAACACTTATGGCTGGAGCCTTAGGAAACTATATTGACAGGCTCGTTTTTGGGAAAGTCACGGATTTCATTTATTTTTCTCTGATAAATTTTCCTGTATTTAACGTCGCTGATATTTATGTGACTCTGTCGGTTATTTTTATGCTTATTCTTATCCTTTTTAAGTACAGGGACGAGGACATTTCGAGATGGCTGAAGAAGAAAAAAGCGTGAAAAATAAAAGAAGCTCATTTGAAACGGATTCTCTTGCTGCTTCAGATTCAGAAAAAACTGTGCCAGAACCAGATGAAGACTCCTCAGCAGCCGATGTGAATATTGTCATAAAGGATTCTGATTCAGGCATAAGGATTGACCGTTTTTTAGCTGATGCCGACGAGAGCCATACACGTTCATTTTTCCAGAAGGCGATAGAAGAGCAGAAGGTTCTGGTAAATTCCCTGCCTGTAAAAAATAACTACAAGCTGAAAACCGGTGATACTGTAACCATTCTTCCGATTCAGGAGGAAGTTCTTGATGTGGTGCCTCAGGATATTCCCTTAGACATCATTTACGAGGATGACGACATCCTTATCGTAAATAAGCCCAAGGGAATGGTCGTTCACCCGGCGCCTGGACATCCTGACGGCACTCTTGTAAATGCTGTCATGTATCACTGTGGTGACTCGCTTTCAGCCATAAACGGCGTGATCCGTCCGGGCATCGTCCACCGGATTGACCGTGACACCACAGGTTCACTTATTGTATGCAAAAATGACAGGGCACATCTCTTTATCGCAGAACAGATTAAGGTTCACAGCATTAACAGGATTTACCGCGGTATAGTCTGCGGTCATATGAACACTCCTGATGGCACGATCAATGCTCCGATTGGCCGGAGCGAAAAGGACCGGAAAAAGATGGCTGTAAACGTAAAGCACGGAAAAGAAGCTATAACTCACTACAGAGTTCTTGAGAACTTCAAGGATTATGCCTACTGTGAATTCAGACTGGAGACCGGCAGAACCCACCAGATCCGCGTTCATATGGCTTCAATCGGGCATCCTCTCTTAGGTGATGAGGTCTATGGCGGCGCAAGATCAAGATTCAGGAATCTGCAGGGACAGTGTCTTCACGCCATGACGATCGGCTTTATCCATCCATCGACAAAGGAATATGTCGAATTTTCCGCGCCGCTGCCTGATTACTTCGAAAAGCTGCTTAAGACGCTACGGGCATGATTTCTTGTCAGACCTGTAGATATAACGGGTTTCACCAAGCAGCTCACGCTGACGGAAATCATCGAGTTTTCTGTAGTAGCCTAACATTTCATTCTCCAAAGGCGTCAGCTTGCCATCGTTTATATGCGAATATTCGGTCTTACCGAGCAGATAATCGAGGCTTACATCAAAATAATTGCTTATGGCAAGCAGTGTAGCTGTATCCGGATTGTGTCGGCCCGTCAGATATCCGCTCAGGGAGCTTGGTGAGACTCCGATGGCTTCAGCGAGCTCCTGCTTTAACACATTCCTGTCAACAAGCAGTTTATTCAGCCTGGCGATAAAATGCTTTTCAGCTGCATTGAAATGTTCTTCCTTGATTTCGACAGGATCGCGCCAGTCCCTGTCGAGAAGATCCCTGTACTGGCTTGTCCACCTGTACTTTCCATAGAAACTGTAATCATTCATAAAAACCTCCTTTATACTGTCGTTTTAAACTGCAGATAATATTTTTATGATACAAAAATTTTTAAAATAAAACAGCATAGTTTTAAAATCTCGAAGTCAATTCGAGAACCTCGTATAAAACCTGTAAATAGTGTGATTTTATAGGTTTTCATCTTACAGGTTTTTAATTGATAGATAACGATTGTTATGATAAAAGTAAGGGTTCAGATAGGCGACAGCCATGTTCAGGCAGGTTTTTGATATAATTAGCGGATAAACAGATATTTAACCGCTAGATTGATACCGCCCTCTACGGGCGTTAATTTATAAAGAGAGATACCATGAGCTGAAGGATAATCTTTGTGAGTTTGCATCGGAGTCCGGGCTCCGACTTACAGTCTCACATTTTACAAAGACCAGGCAGATGTCGGGATGGATTCATATAGATGAGAAGTATGAAAAGAATAAAGATATTTTATATACTCTGTGTTCTCCTCTCTGGAATACGAATAAAAAAGGAACGTCGGCAGAAAAAGCTTCAGATACCGAAGGTGTCTGTTTCTACAACGAAGAGCTGATTCATAAATACAGGCATTATCGTTCAATAGGAAAATGGAATTATAAGATTAATCCCGCAAAAAAACATGTATAATCTGTATATCTGGATGAGATCAGCAAAAGTCAGATAATTAATTGTAAAGCTGTATCCACAAATTTAAGACAGTTCATCTATTATCTTCTGCATTGTCTCTACATCAGGCATCTTTGTGACACGGCTTACGACACTGAGAAGGCCATCGACCTTGAACTTTGAGACATCTGCCTTAGAGTTTGAGACTCCGGTCCTGAATCCATGCTTTTCCCAGGCCAGATCCTGAATATCCTTGTCGAGAAGTGCATCCACAGCCTTTACTCCGTTGTCATCCAGGGCGATGTATGGGTGAGATGACCAGACTGTCGGAACCGGATAGAGAATCACGATATCGTCCTTAAGATCCTTCCAGTCGTTGGGATTTTCATAGGCAAATTCCAGAAGCTGACTCTCATATCCAGCCATCATAGGCTTTGCGCCTATACCCGTGCGAAGGAACTGACTGAACAGATCTTGTGATGATGACTCCATGTAACCGGATTTTTCAAAGATGTTTTTCAGCTCAGGAAGGATCTGACTGATATTATCCTTGTCTGCCACTCCGTCGTCTGATAAAACATCAGCTAAAAGCCCGGCGAACATATTTCCGGAATTAGAACGGAGCGGATCCGTCGTGGAGACAGTGATACTTCCATAGAGCTCAGTTAAGCCGATATCCGACCACTTCTTATCATCCACGATCATCTGTGCCAGTTTCTTTACGTCTATTCCGCGGGCGCCATCTCCCAAATCAGTGATCAGCCCCTGCTTCTCAAAGGCATCGGCTACCTCCTTGTGAGTATAGATGACGATCGGAGTATTGAAGATAATCTCGCTCTTCTTCGGCGTGCCGTACTGCTTCTCGTAGAGCTCCAGCGCCACCTGACTCGAAGGGAACAGGTAATCACGGTTATTTTTATCTGCTGTTATCATATCAAGCGAGCCGGCCTTAGAATAGTCAAGCTTCAGATGATATTTGTCCGCCATGATCTTCTGGAATTCCTCATCCTCAAAAAGTCCCGTCTTTTCACCGCCGAGGTAGCCTGTGATCTCGGTAACAGGCACCTTTCTCGCAAAGCCAAAATAATAGACGATTGCTACCGCCATTATCACGGCAAGAATGATCAGACCTTTTACTTTTGATTTCAATTATTTTCCCTCCGATCCTTCCTGATCTGCGTTTGATAACGCGTTTCCATTGTCAGATTCTGACATATGCTTCAGGACATCGATATCCGATTCTATATCCATCATATCTCCGGTGAGAAGCCTGCTGTACTGCCGGCTGAAAGCATCGTTCAGGGTATCGACAGCGCTTGCTGTCTGATCCGTCACGTTCTTCAGCTCATCACCAGGGATTTCAGCCCTGCATAGATCTATGTACTTGCCGAGGATGGTCACGGCCGTATCCAGATAATAGTTTAAGAACCTGCCGGCCCCCGAAATGCTTTCGACATGCTTTTCAAGGTAGTGCACGATATTCTCTCCGGTTTCAACGAGCCGCCCTGTGCCTGCAGCG
>JBJELA010000377.1:0-5599 GCA_051878915.1 Candidatus Weimeria sp. | reverse complement strand
ATATTATTATACATGAACTGTTCGTTGGAATTTACACCAAAATTAGGACTTGACTGTCGCGTTAGATAGTCAGAAAGATCTTGTATTAAATGGATGCCATATTTAGTTTATCCCGTCGTCATTTGTAATCAGTATTTTCCTCATTTGTATTATTTCCTGCTATATAAGTGTTTTCGTTGGTCCTCATCAGCTGTTATTTAACTGCGTCATGTGGAATTATAGCATAATCATTTATGAATTCATAGTTACTCGTGATTTCCTTACCATATCGCTTTTTCTGGCTTTTGGTACGGAAAACCACAGCATGTTCACTCTTGATTTCCAAACCATTTGTCGATACGCCAGGCGAAATTACGGACTGTGAACAAATGGGATACAAGGTGTCAGGTACAGGTGAACATTTAAAGCGCCCTAAACCATCTGCTTTTAAGCACTTTATTTGTCATGGTTTATTTGAATTTACTTAAATAAGTTTAGTCGTTCACGAGTGCCTGACGCTTTTTATTAATGCTGGGTTAATGCTTATTTGACAGGATTTCCACCTGCCGGATTACATGCCCTTATCTGGGCGCACCACCTGACACATTATGGCGCGGTCAACTGCGCCACATTCGATGATATGTTCGTATTTGACAAAACGCACCATGTGTTGTAACATAAGCATAGAAAGAGCTACCGGATAGACGGTCAGCCCTTACAACAAGTAACTAAAAATAGTCGCCTATCTTGCAGGACGGGGCGGCTATTTTCTTTTGCCTATTGCAAAAAGCAACGTGGCTAATGCTATGAGCATCGTCGTGTACTGAAAAATATCAGGCCAACTAACCATATACATCGCCCTCCTTCCTTTTGGTCTGAGGGCAAGATGCCCTCGAAAGAGGGCTAACCGCCTACCGTTATCGGTAGCTCCGAACTTATTATATCAAAAGAGAAGATCGCTGGCAAACGTTTATTTTCCACTGTACACCTGTATGAATTTCCTCGACAGCCTGATTCTTTAAGCTATAACATTTACCAGCATATTAGACAGGAGACTCTTATGACACTTTCGAAAGCAGATCACTCCTTCGGAGCATTTTACGATAAAGACTCCACTATACTGATTCTCGGCTCGTTTCCATCTGTAAAGTCGCGTGAACAGGGCTTCTACTATGGACATCCGTCAAATCGGTTCTAGAAGGTGATAGCGTTTATTTTTCAAAGAAGAGAGCCTGTGACAATTGAGGAAAAGCAGGCGCTGCTAACCTCCTGCCACATCGCGCTCTATGACGTGATTGACTCATGCATGATAGCCGGCTCCGCCGACAGCTCTATCACTGATGTAAAAGTAACCGACCTCTCTCCTATCCTGTCCACCTCATCCATCGGGGAGAGAATTTTTGTAAACGGGAAAACCGCCTACAATCTCTACATGAAGTACCAGTATCCCATCTATCATATCACTCCGATCTGTCTGCCATCTACCTCTGCCGCGAACGCCAGGTGGAGGCTTGATGACCTGATCCGTGACTGGAGAATTATTGCTGAAAAATGAGACGCCTGATTTTACAGGACTATAACTTGACTTAAAAAACATCACATGATAAATCTGATGTAAAGGTAAACGTTTTTAAGAATTGTTAACTCTTTAAAAAATATATTGTAGTTTATACAGCTCTTGAGTATACTTAAAAAGTAAAAAAGTTAATCGAAAGAGATTTTCACAGAATTTTCATGTGCCCGTTATTCACCACAAATTTGGCAAGGACAGGCACTGCTCTGCTCCACTCCCCACCTTACCGACGATCAGATATAAGTTCCCTGCAGGCACAGAAAGGAAGCGTTGAAGACTTCCTCAAGGCATAAAAACAACCTGACTGCTTACATAAATTCATGTAGGCAGTCAGGCTGTTTTTTTAACGGTAAACTGAAATCTGAGCATACGTTCGACTGCAATCCCTATTGATTCTTAGTCGCTTATCTTGGGCGTTCAGCGATCAGGTTATTGCTGCCCTACTGCTGCCTGAGCCGATATTTTCCTTTCCATGGAAAGATTTCGGTACGAGAACTTCCGCTCCTCGGAGAAATTATACTCCAATGTCGCTCGCAGCTCTGTCGCACTGCCATAAAGCACCGTCTCCCCATCTAGCACCCATTCCTTCTTTGTGATGTTTATGTCCCGAATACGACCGGCATGCGGATAATAGTATGGCTATCGTTGAAAGGTTTAGTCGTCCTGGTATTCAGCCAATGCGTCAGTGTCAATAGCCTTGATTCCAAAGGTTTTTCGCGTGGATACACAGAACTATCTCTAATGTCTGCTCCAACTCCTTTGACTGGGCATTATCCAGATGCCGCAGCATTCTCTGTAAAACCTCTTCTTTTATCTTATCCTTCATTTTTCTATCCAGAGAACGACGGGTGACCAGATTCTCTCGTCACCCTCAGGATTCTTGATTACTTTCCAGTGTTCTGTTTCAAGATCTGAGGTGTTAATTTTGCCATGATTCTATCGGCAATCTCTTCACCTTTGTCATGCTTTATTCTTGCCTGTTCCTCTTTTGCCCATTCAACCGCTTTTTTCTGGTCCTCTGGTCTCTCGCTTAAAATAGCGTGGTAGAATTCTGACATACTAATCACCTCCAATCAGTGTTGTTCATAGTCTATACCTACATTATAGCAACTTTTCAGAAAATAAACAGCAGCATCTTGTAAATCTTTCAGATCTTTTGCCTGATTATTTTTCTCGACAGCTTCATTTTCTCCTACTTTTTATCATATAAACAAGAATTTACAGGCTCAAGCTCAAGCCATTTATACACATATGATGACCAATGAAGCCGATGAATCGTGGCACAGAGGTTTGCTCTCAGATATTGCCACAGTCACTATGGGACAGTCTCCAAAGGGAGATACCTATAACGAAGATGGAACAGGTACTGTCTTCTTCCAAGGTCGAGCCGAATTTAGATTCCGATTTCCAACACGCAGGCTTTATACAACGGATCCCAAGCGTATGGCTCAAGCTAATGATGTTCTTATGAGCGTCAGAGCCCCTGTTGGGGATCTAAATGTCGCATATGAGGACTGTTGCATAGGTCGTGGACTTGGAGCTATTCATTCCAAGGACAATCACCAGTCTTTCGTGCTTTATACAATGTTTGCCCTTCGTGAGCAACTCGATGTCTTCAACGGAGAGGGTACTGTTTTTGGCTCAATCAATCGTGACGCCTTAAGCTCCATGCCAGTTAGCATTCCGCCTCAAGCCGTTATCGATAAATTCGAGGCTGTTGTTTCGCCAATGGATGATGCCATCAGAAACAACTATGAGGAAATCTGTCACTTACAGACCATCCAGGATAGCTTGCTTCCACGCTTGATATCTGGAGAACTTGATGTCTCCGATATCGATCTCTGATGTTATGGTTGTCAGTCTAATAAAATTCTGATATCATATCATCAAGCCACCGGAGACGGCGGGCGGTTAGCCACCAGAATAAGAAAGGAGTTTCTACAAATCCTTTACGAAGGAGGTGGTCTTCATGCTCGAATGTGTACTAAGATTCTCTTTGGTTATCATTCAGATTATCAAAGAGGTCATTGATATCATATACCAGCATAAGAAAAGCGACCGTCCCGGCAAGGATTAAGGTCGCTTTATCTTAAGTTACCTATAAACCCCGGCTAACCGTCTGCTATCCGGTGGTCTTTATGTACTTAATATAAACCCTTTACCTTGGTTTGTCAAATATGAGCGGTGCACCCATAACTCGCCATGCAGCGCCAACGATATTCGCACTCCGCTTCGCTACGTGCTCATATCGTTTGTTGCCATATGAATACGCTTGGTCTGCCGCCTTTGTGTCCGCAAGCGGTAGCCGACACCGACATACACTCGCGACGAGAGCGGTAGCTCACGGCCTACGGCCGTTCGCTATCGGGCAGTCGCCCGATTACAGCCAGTCCGGCTTTGCACGGACCGTGCTCAAGCGCCCGTCCGGTGCAAGCCGTCCTGTCTGTACCGTTCTCGTTGCTTCGTTAAATTCTTGTTTATCTGTCTGATGTCTGAGAAAGGATACATTTGATATGAACGAAATCATTCAGTATAAAAAATCAGAAAATATAATTGAAGATGTCTGCCATATTATTGATGATGCTCAAAGATTTGCATATCAGATCGTGAACACTACTCTTGTACTTCGCAACTGGTATATCGGAAAAAGAATAGATGACGAGATTCTTTCCGGGCAGGATCGGGCAAAATATGGAGCCAAAATCATTCAGAAATTGGCTTCTGAACTGACAAAAGTGTATGGTAAAGGTTATTCAAAGAGAATTCTCTATCAATGCCTGCGTGTTTATCGTATGTTCCCATCAATTGTGAACGAAGCAAGTGCACAATTGCAGAATGGAAAAAAAGTGAACGAGCCTCGTTCACAATCCGGAATTCTTTCATGGACACACTACAGAATATTAACACAGGTTGAGGATAAAGCTGCCAGGGAATGGTATGCAAAAGAAGCCTACACCCAGGCCTGGAGTTCTACCACATTGCAGGGATACAAGGTGTCAGGTACAGGTGAACATTTAAAGCGCCCTAAACCATCTGCTTTTAAGCACTTTATTTGTCATGGTTTATTTGAATTTACTTAAATAAGTTTAGTCGTTCACGAGTGCCTGACGCTTTTTATTAATGCTGGGTTAATGCTTATTTGACAGGATTTCCACCTGCCGGATTACATGCCCTTATCTGGGCGCACCACCTGACACATTATGGCGCGGTCAACTGCGCCACATTCGATGATATGTTCGTATTTGACAAAACGCACCATGTGTTGTAACATAAGCATAGAAAGAGCTACCGGATAGACGGTCAGCCCTTACAACAAGTAACTAAAAATAGTCGCCTATCTTGCAGGACGGGGCGGCTATTTTCTTTTGCCTATTGCAAAAAGCAACGTGGCTAATGCTATGAGCATCGTCGTGTACTGAAAAATATCAGGCCAACTAACCATATACATCGCCCTCCTTCCTTTTGGTCTGAGGGCAAGATGCCCTCGAAAGAGGGCTAACCGCCTACCGTTATCGGTAGCTCCGAACTTATTATATCAAAAGAGAAGATCGCTGGCAAACGTTTATTTTCCACTGTACACCTGTATGAATTTCCTCGACAGCCTGATTCTTTAAGCTATAACATTTACCAGCATATTAGACAGGAGACTCTTATGACACTTTCGAAAGCAGATCACTCCTTCGGAGCATTTTACGATAAAGACTCCACTATACTGATTCTCGGCTCGTTTCCATCTGTAAAGTCGCGTGAACAGGGCTTCTACTATGGACATCCGTCAAATCGGTTCTAGAAGGTGATAGCGTTTATTTTTCAAAGAAGAGAGCCTGTGACAATTGAGGAAAAGCAGGCGCTGCTAACCTCCTGCCACATCGCGCTCTATGACGTGATTGACTCATGCATGATAGCCGGCTCCGCCGACAGCTCTATCACTGATGTAAAAGTAACCGACCTCTCTCCTATCCTGTCCACCTCATCCATCGGGGAGAGAATTTTTGTAAACGGGAAAACCGCCTACAATCTCTACATGAAGTACCAGTATCCCATCTA